>DASUHB010000051.1 GCA_036273715.1 Gemmatimonadaceae bacterium | reverse complement strand
CTGCGCGATGCCCGTCGCCGAATCGATATCCGCGACGAGTTGGCTTCCGGAGTAGATGTAACGCGACTCGGCCCCGGTGCGCTTCGCCACGCGCCGCCCCTGCCCATCGTACGCAAACCGCACGGTCACGCCGTTCGTCGTTACGCTATCGAGCTGGCCGATGCGAGGTAATTTCTAAAAGTGTGGAAATAGCAGAAAGGCGGTGACACCTTCTCGGGTGAGAGCAATCACCCGCCGGGGGAATCCCGGCCACGAAAAGGAGGCACCGCCCGATGGAGAAGATCACGACAAGTGCGCGGGAGTCAAGAGCGGCCGGTCCGCTGTGGGAGACGCTGGAGCAGTATGCCCGCGGGGAGATTCAGCAGTTCGTGCAGCGGCTGTTGGAAGAGGAGGTCGAGGAGCTGTTAGGCCGGCGAAGAGTGCGCGGCGGCACGCGGACACGCCGCAGGGGGTGCGCAATGGCTACGGGAAACCGCGGCAGCTCGCGTTGATGGGCGGGACGATCACGGTCCAGCGGCCGCGGGTGCGCGACGTGGAGGCGCGGTTTGTGAGTCGGGTGCTCCCGTTGTTCAAGCGCCAGACCACGGCGGTGACGGCGCTCTTGCCGGAGCTCTACCTGCACGGGCTCGCGCTCGGGGATTTTGAGTTGGCGTTGCGCGGGGTGTTAGGCGCGGCGGCGCCGTTGAGCGCGAGCGCGATGCTGCGGCTCAAGGCGGCCTGGCAGACGCAGTACGACGCGTGGCGCCGGCGCGATCTCGCCGAGCTCGAGGTGGTGTATCTCTGGGCGGATGGGCTCTACGTGAAGGCCGGCCTCGAGGACACGAAGGCCGCGCTCCTGGTGCTGATCGGCGCGCTCGCCGACGGGCGGAAAGTCGTGCTGGCGGTCGAGAGCGGCGTGCGCGAATCGACAGAAAGTTGGGCGGCGATCTTGCGCGAGCTCAAGGCACGGGGACTCCGCGCTCCCGCCCTCACGATCGCCGATGGCCATTTAGGCATCTGGAGCGCCCTCGCTCAGATCTATCCGACGAGCGCCGAGCAGCGGTGCTGGAACCACAAACTGCGGAACGTGCTCGACGTGGTGCCCGAGAAACACCAGGGCGCCGTGAAAGCGGATCTCCAGGCGATCGCGAACGCCGAGACCCAGGCGAGTTGCGAGCGCCACCGGGCGGCGTTCCGGCGGGCGTACAGTCGCGTGTACCCCAAAGCCGTCGAGCGGTTAGACCGGGACTGGGCGCGCATGATCACGTACTACGCGTTCCCTCAACCGCACTGGCGGCATCTGCGCACGACCAACGTGATCGAATCCCCGTTTCACGCGGTCCGGCTGCGCACGACCGCGGCCAAACGCTTCAAGCGCGTCGAGAGTGCAACGGCGCTCATTTGGAAATTGCTGCTCGTCGCCGAACAGCAGTTCCGCAAACTCAACGCCCCGCACCTGTGTCGCGAGGTCTTCGCGGGGATCGAATACCGGGACGGCATGCGCGTCACCCCATCACCTGCTCGAGAACGGCACGCCGCCTAACTGCTCATTTACACACTTCTTGACAAGACCTCGTTTGCATAACTTCGTTATGTAAAGGCCGTTAGGCCCAAGGCGTGGGGGCCGAGGGCGAGTGCGCATAATGTGCACATTATGCGCATGCCGGCATGAAATAAATCGCGCGCAGCGCGTTCCGAAACGAGCCGGCACGGAGCGGGCCTTGGGGCCCGCGGAGCTCGCCCGGTGCGGCGGAGCGGCAGCGGAGCCGACGGCCCCCCGAAACGCCGCCGCCTGGGCCGCGGGCCCCGGCGCGATGAGGCCGGGTCCGCGCTGGCCGTGGGCGGGCGGAGGGACAGGCGCCGCGAGCTGCCGCCGTTAGGCAGTGTAGTTAGGAGCTGCAAGTTAGTCCGTTTCTTCTTCAGCCGCTTCAGCAGCTACTTCAGCAGCTAACAGAAATGGCGCGGACGCGCGCACACGTGCAGAAAACTCACCGTTCGCGTGCACCACGTGAGCCGGGTGCGTGCGGGTATGGACGGCCTTCAGCCGCTCGATCGAGACGTGCGTATAGATCGCGGTCGTAGAGAGCTGTGCGTGCCCCAAGATTTCCTGCAAGTCGCGGATATCCGCGCCGGCATCGTGCATCAGCGTCGCCATGGTGTGGCGGAAAATGTGCACGCTGCCAGGCTTCTCGATCCCCGCGTGCACGAGATAGCGGTGCAGCCGATCGGTCAGTTTCGTCGGCGTAAGCCTGGTACCGCGCGCCGTGAGAAAGAGGGCGCTCGTGGTCCGTGTCGATTGTCGCGTTGCTCGGCGCACGGCGCGCGCGATCAGGGTCGGCCGGACGTGGTCGAGATACCGAAGCGTCCAGCGCACCGCGCGCTCGCCGATCGGGACGAGTCGATCCTTCTTCCCCTTGCCCTCGCGGATGAAG
>DASUHB010000050.1 GCA_036273715.1 Gemmatimonadaceae bacterium | reverse complement strand
CGCCCATCAGCAGCATCGCCAACGAGGGGTAAAATGCCCGCATAGCAGCCTCCTGAGGCCGACCACAGCAGGGAAACGACGCCATTCCAGAGTGCGGCTTCCGGGAAAGATTGTCAATAGAGGCGAAGGCAAACTACCGGCCACGCGGGTAGCGCTCCGGCAAGCCCGGCGTTAGTCGGGGATGGCGCCGGCGGGAAGGACGTACGTGAGCGGATCCACCACCTTCCCCTGCACGTGAATTTCGTAGTGCAGGTGCGGACCGGTCGACAGACCGGTATTGCCAACGTTGGCAATCACTTGCCCGCGATCGACGTGCTGGCCGACGCGCACCACGATCCGCGAACAGTGCGCGTACTTGGTGACAATGCCACCGCCGTGGTCGATCTCGAGCACATTCCCGTATCCGGTTTGCACCGTGACCATCGTCACAGTGCCGGCGGCAGGCGCGACGATCGGCGCACCCATCGGCGCGCTCACATCGATGCCCTCGTGCGGCCGTCTGATGTGCAGAATGGGGTGGAACCGCGAACGACTGAATGCACTCGAGAGCCATCCGGCCGTCGGCATGATCGACGGAATGTGCGACAACCGCTCGGCGTGCTGCGACAGCGTGTCGGAAACTTCCGCGAAGCTCGCGGCGAGCGAATTCGCACGACGGATGAGCAGATCGAGATTCGGGTGCGACACCATGCCCTCGCGCTGGACGTAGCTGCTGTCTGCGGGATGATCCGAGAGCAACGCGGACACCGAGTCTTGCGGCAACCCCGCGAGCAACCGAATCTGCTCATCGCGGTGCGCAATGGTCTCGATCGTGTCGAGCAGGCCGTTGAGCCGCGCTTGAAATGCAGGCGACGGCGCCTGGGCCGGGTGCGGCGCGAGCGCCGACCGCGTCAGCACCGCGCCGGTGAGTACGAGCACTGCGACGAGAGCGGCGCCGCCGATTCGAAGAGAGCGCCGGATCGCGGCGGAGCTGATGGTGATGCTCCGCGCGGCGTCGCAACCGTTCGGGACGAGCATGATGGTCCAACGGCGGTCGGCGCGCATGGAGACCTCTCGATGGCAGCAGCTGTATGGAGGGGGGTTACAGCAGGAGGACTCGTTTCATGCGTGGGGAGTCACGCGTGAAACATCTGTTTTCGTTGCGCCACATAGCGTTACTTGCCCCTCGGGCGAGGTGACGGAGCGGCGCTGACGGCTGCGAATGAATGGCCGCGGGACGCGTCACGCCGCGGCGGTTTCTCGTGGAAAGAGACCCAGGCCTTTCTCGACGCGCCATCCGCTCGGTTCCAGCGATGCGACGGGGGTTTCGTCCGCAGCGGGCCAACGTTGCTCATCGATGTTCCCCGTCCCGCCTAACTGACGCCACAGCTCCTGCGCCTTGGTCGGCATGAACGGCGCGAGCATGAGCGCGAGGTGCGTCAACATCCACGCGAGCGCGGCAAGCGTCTCGCGCAGCTCGTCGGCGCGCGATGGATCCTTGGACAGTTTCCAGGGCGCTTGCCGATCGACGTACTCGTTGGCGCGCGCCACGACGCGCCATGCTGCGGCGAGCGCTTCGTGCAGCAGCAAGCCCTTCATCGCGCGCCGATACTGAACTCGTTCGATCTCCACCCACGGCGCGGCGCCGGCGAGCGATGCGGCGCTCACGTGCGGCACGTCGCCATCGCAGTACTTCTGGATCATCGCGATGGTCCGGCTGGCGAGGTTGCCGAGTCCGTTGGCGAGGTCCGACGTATAGCGCTCCTCGAAGCGTTCCCAGGAGAAGTTGCCGTCGGCATCGAACGGCACTTCGCGCAGCAGAAAATATCGAAAGGCGTCGGATCCGAACCGGTCCACGGCTTCCGCCAGCTCGAGCTTGACCCCGGCGCTCTTGCTGAACCGCTCGCCGCCTAACTGAACGAAGCCGTGCGCCCAGACGCGCTCGGGCAGCGCTTCGCCGGCGGCCCACAGCATCGCCGGCCAGATCACGCAGTGGAAGCGCGTGATGTCCTTGCCGATCACGTGGAGCTGCGCGGGCCAGTGAGCGCGCGATCCCGGAAATCGGGGCGCGGTCCAGTAGTTAGGCAGCGCGTCGAACCACACGTACGTCGTTTGCTGTTCGCCGTCGCTCGTTGGGCGAGGGAAGGGAACGCCCCACGAGAACCGCGACCGGCTCGCCGACACGTCCTCGAGGCCCTGGTCCAGCAGGCTCAGGATCTCGTTGCGGCGGGACTCGGGCTGCACGAATTTCGGGTGCTCGGTGATGTGCGTACGGAGGCGGTCCTGATAGGCAGACAGCCGGAAAAACCAGTTGCGCTCCTCGACCCACTCGAGCGTGCGCGTGGGGTGGAGCACGCAGTGGCCGTCGAAGATCTCGGAGTCCTGCTTGAACGCTTCGCACCCGACGCAGTACCAGCCCTGATACGACTTTTCATAGAAGTCGTCGGGGTTGCGCTCGAAGATGCGCTCCAGCAGGTCGCGGACGCCTTCGCGGTGTTCGGCGGAGGACGTGCGGATGAACTGGTCGTGGGAGATTTCGAGGTGGTCCCACATCCGCTGGAAGCTTTCGGCGATCTGGTCGGTGAGCTGCTGCGGCGAGAGGCCGCGCTCGGTCGCGGTCTGGGCGACTTTCTGTCCGTGCTCGTCCATGCCGATGAGGAACCACACGTCGTCGCCTAACAGACGGTGGTACCGGGCGATGGCATCGGCGCCGATCTTCTCGAAGGCGTGGCCCAGATGCGGCTCGCCGTTCGCGTAGTCGATGGCGGTCGTGAGGTAGAATCGAGGCACGATGCGGGTACGGTAGTCCTGTCGGAGGGCGGGGGCGGCGGGGCGCCGTTAGGCGCGCCGCCGCGACGGGCGGAACGTCACTGCGGATCGCCGCCGGGGCGGCTGCGGCGTCCGCCGCGGCGGCCCCGGCGGCGGTGGGATCGGCGTCCGCGCGACGCATCCGACGCCGCGGCGGCAGGCTCCGATTGGGGCGCCTCCTCGTCGGCCGCATCGAGCCCCGCGTCGAGCACCGTGTCGACCGCGCTGTCCGCGTCGTCCACCGGTTCGTCGACGTCGGGTTCGTCGTCTATGCGCTCGACCGAGAGCGGCGACCGCCGCTCGATCTCCGCCTTGAGATCGGCTAACGGAACGACGCGCGTCTCACCGTCCGTGCCGCGCAGCGTCACGCGGTCGTTGAAGATATCGTTGGTCACAACCTTTTCTTCGCCGCGCGTGGTCGTGAGCACGCGTCCCTCCTTCGGAAAGCGCTTGCGCGCTTGCGCGTAGAACTCGTGCTCGTACCGCAGACAGCACATGAGCCGTCCGCACGCGCCGGAGATCTGGGACGGGTTGAGCGAGAGCCGTTGATCCTTGGCCACCTGCAGGTTCACGGGGCGCAGCTCGGGCAGCCACGACGCGGAGCAATACTCGCGTCCGCAGCGGCCGATGCCGCTCAGGCGCTTGGCCTCATCGCGGACGCCGATTTGCTTGAGCTCGATGCGCGTGCGAAACGCCGCTGCGAGGTCGCGCACGAGCGCGCGGAAATCCACGCGCCGCTCGGCCGTGAAATAGATGGTGAGCTTGCGCCGGTCCCACTGCCACTCCGCGTCGGACACCTTCATGATCAAGCCGTGCTGCTTGACCTTTTCCATCACCTTGCGGCGTGTGTCTTCGTCCTGGCCGCGCAGCTCGGCGGCGCGACGCTCTTCGTCGGCTGTCGCCGTGCGCAGCACTTTGCGTTCGGGGCGCGCGGCGCCGCAGCCATGCGCGCAGCCGCCGCAGCGGTGCTCGGCGAGCTCGCCCACCGAGTGGATGCGGCCGAGGTCCTCGCCGCGATCTGCTTCGACGATCACCGACGCGTGCAGGCGCGGGGGTTCTTCCACGTCCCAGAGGAAGAACTCCTTGCGATTGCCCTTGAACGCGACTTCGATCAGTTGCGTGGCCATCGTGGTCTGTCGCTACTCGGCGTATTGCCCCATGGCGAGGAACTTCTCCCGGCGGCGCCGGACGAGCTTTTCCGGACGGTAGCGGCCTAACTCCTCGAGCGCGCGGCTCACGGCCTGGTGGACGGCCTGCGCGGCCGCTTCATGATTGGCATGCGCGCCGCCCACCGGCTCCGGGATGATCTCATCGATCACGCCCAACTCGAGCAGATCCTGCGCGGTGATGCGGAGCGCCGAGGCGGCGCGCTCGCGCATCTCGGGACTCTTGCCATCCTTCCAGAGAATGGCCGCGCAGCCCTCGACGGTGATCACCGAATACACGGCGTTTTCCATCATCAGGACGCGGTCGGCCACGCCTAACGCTAGCGCGCCGCCGGAGCCGCCCTCGCCGATGACCGTGGACACGATCGGCACCTCGAGGCGGCTCATCTCGAACAGGTTGCGGGCGATGGCCTCCGACTGCCCGCGTTCTTCCGCGCCCAGACCGGCCCACGCGCCGGGCGTGTCGATGAACGTGATCACGGGGACGTGGAACTTCTCGGCGAGCTTCATGAGACGGAGGGCCTTGCGATAGCCCTCGGGGTGCGGCATGCCGAAGTTGCGCTTGAGATTTTCCTTGGTGTCGCGGCCGCGCTGGTGGCCGATCACCATCACGGTCTCGCCTTCGAGGCGCGCCCAACCGCCGACGATCGCGGCGTCTTCGTGATAGAGCCGATCGCCGTGGAGCTCGATGAAATCGGTGAACGCGAGCTGCAGATAGTCGAGCGTGAAGGGGCGCTTGTTGTTGCGCGCCACTTGGACACGCTGCAACGGCGACAGATTCTTGTAGACCTCGGCGCGCAGCTCGTCGAGCTTCCGCTCGAGCGGCGCAATTTCTTCGGTCACGCTCATCTGTCGCTTGCCCGCGGTCCGTTTCAGCTCGTCTATCTGTTTTTCCAGCTCAGCGATCGGCTTCTCGAACTCCATCGTCGTCGAGCTCGCCATTTCAGCTCCCGCGTACGAGTCGCACCCGGTCAGGCCCGAGTATCGATCGCAGCTCGTTGAGGGCGGCGTTGGTTACGGCGATCCGCAAGGATCGCGACCGGAGGCGCGCACTCATCCCGTTTCCATCGTTCCACCGCAGCTCGAGTGGCGCCGAGCCGGTGTGCACTTCGACGGCCTCACGCACATCGCGCATCACGTCAGCCGACACACCGGCGCCGAGCCCCAACTCGATGGACACGGCGACATTTCCGGTGGCGCGGTTCTGCTCGAACGGCGTGACCGACTCGACGATGAACACGGGATTCTCCGCTCCCTGATCGCGTCGAGAATAGCTGCCGGCGAGCAACACCGGCACATCCGGTTTGATCTTGTCGCCGAGGAGGGTCCAGGCCTCGGGGAATACCAGCACCTCCGAAGATCCCGAAAAATCCTCCACTGTCAACCGCGCAAACTCGGCTCCGCTCCGTTTGCTCACCTGCCGTTTGATGGCCGTGACGACCACACCGAGCTTGATCGGCTGATCGGTCCACGTGCCGAGCTGAGCCACAGTATGCGTGGCGAACAACTCGACTTCGGTCCGGTAGGGCTCGAGCGGATGTCCCGAAATATAGAAGCCCAGGATCTCTTTTTCTCTGGCCAGGCGCTCGGCGTCGGACCAGGGCTGCACGTTGGGAAGCGTCCGCGCCGGAAGGGTGGTTGCGGTCGCGCCTCCCGAGGACTCGCCGAAGAGCGAGACCTGGCCGCTGGCCGTCTCCTCTTGCTTGAGTGCGGCCTCCTGCAGCGTGGAATCGAGCGTGGCGAGGTACTGCGCCCGGTGGCCACCGAGACCGTCGAGAGCGCCCGATCCGATGAGCGCTTCGAAGACCCGCTTGTTGCAGGTGCGGAGGTCGACGCGATCGGCGAGATCGACGAGTGCCGTGAACGGTCCATCGCGCCGCGCGGCGAGGATCGCATCGATGGCGGTGCGTCCGACGTTGCGGATGGCGCCGAGCCCGAAGCGCACGCGTTTGTCGCCGACGACGGTGAACTTGTAGCCGGATTCGTTGACATCGGGCGGGAGCACCTCGATGTCCATCTCGCGTGCTTCGTTGATGTACTTCACGACGGCGTCGGTGTCGCCGATTTGCGACGACAGGAGCGCGGCCATGAACTCGGCGGGGTAATGGACCTTGAGCCACGCCGTCTGGAACGACAGCACCGAATACGCGACCGAGTGCGACTTGTTGAAGCCGTACCGGCCGAACGTCTCGATCTGGCTCGCGATCTCCTCGATGATGCGCCGGTCGTAGCCGCGGGCGACGCTTTTCTCGATGAACTTGCCTAACTCGTTGCGGATGAGCTCGGCGTCCTTCTTGCCCACCGCCTTGCGCAGCACGTCGGCTTCGGCGAGCGAGATGCCGGCGAGGATCTGCGCGATGCGCATCACCTGCTCTTGGTAGGTGATGACGCCGTACGTGCCGGCCAGCGCCTGTTCGAGCTCCGGCAGCGCGTAGGTCACGGGTTCTTCCCCGCGCTTGCGGCGGATGAAGACCTTGTGCATGCCTGCGTCTAACGGACCCGGGCGCATGAGCGCGTTGGACGCGACCAGGTCGTCGAAGCGGTCGCACCGCATGCTGCGGAGGAGATCCGTGGCCAGCGCCGACTCGAACTGGAAGACGCCGGCGGTGCGTCCGGCGCGGAGCATCCGGTACGTCTCGGGGTCCTCGAGCGGCAGCTGCGACGGGTCGAGCTGCTCGCCCGTCCGTTCGGCGATCATGGCCAACGCATCGTGAATCACCGTGAGTGTCGTTAGGCCGAGGAAGTCCATCTTGAGCATCCCGGCCTTCTCGAGGTAATTCATGTCGTACTGCGTGACCACCACCGACTCGTCCTCGGTGCCGCCGGCGCCCTTGGTGGTCTGCGTGCACACGGGCACGTAGTCGTCGAGCGGACCGGGCGCGATCACGACACCGGCGGCATGGACGCCGGCGTGCCGCGACAGTCCTTCGAGCGCGATCGCGTAGTCGAGCAGCTGCTTGTAGCGCGCTTCCTTGCGGTAGAGGTTGCGGACGTCGGTGATCTGTTCGACCGCCTCGCTCACCGAGAGCGAATAGTTCGGCTGGTTGGGGATCAGCTTGGCGAGCTGGTCGGTTTCCTGCGGGGTGAAGCCGAGCACGCGGCCGACGTCCTTGATCACGGCGCGCGACTTCATGGTGCCGAAGGTGATGATCTGGCCCACGGCGTTGCGGCCGTACTTCTGCCTAACGTACTCGATCACCTCGCCCCGCCGCTCGAAGCAGAAGTCGACGTCGATGTCCGGCATCGACACGCGCTCGGGGTTGAGGAAGCGCTCGAACAGCAGATCGAACTTGAGCGGGCAGACGTCGGTGATTCGGAGCGCGTAGGCGACGAGCGAGCCGGCGGCGGAACCGCGTCCGGGGCCGACGGGGATGCCGCGGTCGCGCGCCGCGGCGATGAAATCGGCGACGATGAGGAAGTAGCCGGCGTAGCCGGTGGTGGTGATGACGCCGAGCTCGTAGTCGAGGCGGCGGCGGACCTCGTCGGGCAGCGGGTCGCCGTAGCGCTCGCGGGCGCCGGCCTCGGCGAGGCGGACGAGCAGCTCGTTCTCGGTGGCCACTCCGTTAGGCAACGGGAACGACGGGACGTGATAAGTCTTGCCCAGCTCGATGTGCACGCGGTCGGCGATGCGCAGCGTGTTCTCGAGCACGTCGGGGCGGTCCGGGAAGTGCGCGGCGATCTCCGGCCCGCTCTTGAAGTAGAGCCCGTCATCGTACCGCATCCGGTCGGGCGCCTCGAGATCCTTGCCTAACCCGATGCACAGCAGCACGTCGTGCGCATCGTGGTCCGACCGGCGGAGGAAGTGCGCGTCGTTGGTGGCGATCACGGGCAGGCCGGTGTCGGCGGCGAGCCGGAAGACCTGCGCGTTGAGCTTGGATTGCAGACCTCCTGCGTCGTGCGCCTGCACCTCCAGGTAATAGCGGCCGTCGAACACGTCGCCGTACCAGAGCGCGGCCGCCTTGGCGTCGTCGTAGCGGTCGTCCATGAGGTTGGTCGCGATCTCGCCGGCGAGGCATGCCGACGACACGATCAGTCCCTCTCGATAGCGCGCGAGCAATTCGCGGTCGACCCGCGGCTTGCTGTAGAACCCTTCCATGTACGCCAGCGACGACAGCTTGACGAGATTGCGATAGCCCGTCTCGCTCTCGGCGAGAATGATCAGGTGGAAGTAGGGCTTGGCGCCTGGGCGCGGACGCGAGCGTTCCCGTCGATCGCCCGGGGCCACGTACGCTTCCATGCCGATGATCGCTCGCAGCTTGGCTTTCTTGGCCTTTTCCTGGAACTCGAACGCCGCGTGGAGATTGCCGTGGTCGGTGATGGCGAGCGCGGGCTGCTCGAATTCCAGCGCCCGCGCGATGAGGTCGTCGATCCGATTGGCGCCGTCGAGCAGCGAATACTCGGAGTGACAGTGCAGATGGACGAAGGACATCGGGTATGGGCTGGTGGCGTCGACGGGCGGCTCTCGCGCGGCACCAAGGCGAGGCGCGTGAACGCTTCCGTAGTATACGCCCCGAGCGTCTCGAGGACAGGGCTTCGTGGCCGGCGCTCTCGCATGCATCGCCGGCGCGCGCCGGATACCTTTGCTCGGGCAGCGCGCGATGCTCGCGCGCATCGGTGCTCGCACGCTGGAAGCGCATGCGCGAGCCGCACGGTCGAGACTGATATGGAACGCGCCACGCCGACGATGATCGAGGAGGGTTTCATCTCGTGAGGTCGCCCGCACGCATCATCGGACGGATACTCGTCGCCGTCCTCGTGCTGGTGGTCGCGTTTCTGGTGCTCACGCCGATTGGCCGCTATCTCGCCAAGGCCGCGTGGGAAGAGGGAAAGATCCTGGTCCGCCGGCGCTCGATCAGCGCGCTGATCGCATCGCCGTCCACCGATCCCGTGACACGGGCCAAGCTGCAGCTGGTGCTCGAGGCGCGAACGTTTGCCGCCGACTCGCTGCACCTCGACGCCGACGAGAGCTTCACCACCTACAGCCGACTCGATTCGGACACGCTGGTCCTGGTGGTGGGTGCCGCGTACCGCGACCGGCTGCGACCGTACACGTGGTGGTTTCCGATCGTCGGTCGCGTGCCGTACAAGGGCTATTTCACGAAACAGGGCGCGTTCGACGAGGCGAAGTCGCTCGAGGCGAAGGGGCTGGACACGTACGTGCGTCCGGCGTCGGCGTTCAGTACGCTCGGTTGGTTCGAAGACCCGCTGGTATCGAGTACGCTGCACGAGGACACGGCGAGTCTGGCGAACACCGTGATTCACGAGTTGACGCACAACACGTTCTATGCGCCGGGACAGGCAGTGTTCAACGAGTCGTTCGCGAACTTCGTGGGTGCGCACGGGGCGATGCGGTTCTTCGCTTCGCGCGGCGACACGGTGCACCTGCGGGAGAGCCGACAGGATTGGGCGCGCGATCGATTGTTAGGCGCATTCTGGCAGAGTGTGTTCGACGGGCTCGATTCGGCGTTTCGCGCGCATCCGGCCAGCGCGGCGGCGCGGCTTGCGGCGCGCGACACCGTGTTCGCGAGGGCGCGTACGCACTTCATGCAGGACGTGCTGCCGCGATTGCCCGGGATCCCGCCCGGGGTGCGCGTGCAGCTGGTGCTCAACAACGCGATCGTGCTCTCGCGGCGTGTCTATCGAACGGGTCTCGATCTGTTCGACGACGTGCTCGATCGCGAGGGCGGCGATTTGCATCGCGCCGTGACCGAGATCATCGCGCTGGCCAAGTCGCGGCCGAACGATCCGTATGGCGCCGTGCGCGACTGGGTGACAGCGCACGCCGCGTCCGGCGCGGCCGGCGACTCGGCCGTCCGTTAGGCGTTGCCGCCGGCGCCGAAGCGACCGCGCACCAGCGCGCGGAGGTCGAGCGGTGGTCCGACCGGCGCCGCGGCTGCCGGAGCCGGCTGCTGTACCTCGGCCACAGCCGCCACCCGGCGCATGCGCTCGCGCACTCCGCCGTCGATGAAGCGCGACAACTGATCGATGGTGTACTCCGAGCCCCATCGCGAGCCGTACGTGTTGAGCGGGTGCACGACCGCGAGCTGATGGCGCGCCCGCGTCATCGCGACGTACATGAGACGTCGTTCTTCCTCGGCTTCATCGTCGTCGCGGAGCGCGCGTGATGATGGGAACCAGCCATCCACTGCCCAGATGATGAAGACGGCGTCCCATTCGCGGCCCTTGGCGCTGTGCGCGGTGCTGAGTATGAGGGCGTCGTCCACGCGATCGTCTGGGCCGGCGAGATCTTGGGTGCCGGATGGCGGCTCGAGCGCGAGCTCGCTCAGAAATGCGGCGCGCGACGGGAAGTGGCCGGCAATCACTTCGAGCTGGTCGAGATCGGCGAGGCGCGGCTCGATGTTGTCGTAGCGCTCGCGCAGAATGTCGTCGTAGAGGCGGCGCACGAGCGCGATCTCGCCGGCGACCGCCGGCGCGCCGTGTCCCGTTTCGCCTAACGTCGCCAGCAGCGTGACCAGCGAGTCGTGCGCCGCTCGGGCCCGCGCGGGCGGCGTGCACGCGGCGAGGGCCTGCGGGTCCCACGCCGCTGCCGCAATGCGCTCGACCGCGGCGCGCGCAGTCGCCTCGCCGATGCCCGGCAGCAGCAGGAGCACGCGATACCAGCTCACCTCGTCCCGCGGGTTCTCGACCAACCGAAGGAAGGCGAGCACGTCTTTGACGTGCGCCGCTTCGAGGAACTTGAGGCCGCCCCATTTCTCGAACGGGATTTTGCGATTGGTGAGCTCGATCTCGAGGTCGGCGGACATGTAGCCGGCGCGAAAGAGCACCGCGATCTCGCGCAGCGGCGTACCGGATTCGTGGAGCTCGAGCACCCGGTCCACGACCCACCGTGTTTGATCGTGCTCGTCCCGCGCGGTCACGAGCGCCGGAAGGTCGCCGCCGGACCGGTGGGTGCGCAGGTTTTTCGTATAGCGTTCGCGCGCCCGGGAGATGACGGTGTTGGTGACATCGAGAATGGGTTGCGTCGACCGATAGTTGGTTTCGAGCGTGACGATGGTCGCGCCGGTGAACTGCGCCGGGAAGTCAAGGATGTTGCGGATATTTGCACCGCGGAATGCGTAAATGCTTTGCGCGTCGTCGCCGACGACGGTGATGTTGCGATGCGTGCGGCACATGCCGCGGAGAATGCGCGCCTGGAGCAGGTTGGTGTCCTGGTATTCGTCCACCAGCACGTGGTCGTAGAGTCCGGCGATGCGCGTCGCGAGCTCGGCGGAGCCTTCGAGCATGCCGGCCCAGAAGAGGAGCAGGTCGTCGTAGTCGACGAGATTGCGCTCTTCCTTGCGCGCGATGTAGTCGGCGAATACGCGGCGCACTTCGGGCGCGTCGTCGGCGAACTGCGGGAACTCGTCGCGCAGCACATCATCCACCGGGATATCGGTGTTGATGTGGCGCGAGTACACGTGGTGCAGCGTTTCCTTTTTCGGGAAGCGGGACGCGCGCTGGCCGAAGCCCAACCGGGCCCGGGCGATGCCCATGAGGTCGACGGCGTCGCCCTGATCGAGAATGGTGAAATCCTTGGCGATGCCGGCGGCCTCGCCGTAGGCGCGGAGCAGGCGGTGGGCGGTAGCGTGGAAGGTACCGCCGTGCACGCGTCCCTTCGTTCCTCCCACCAGTCGCTCGGCGCGCTCGAGCATTTCCTGAGCAGCGCGTCGCGTGAACGTGAGCAGGAGAATGCGGTGCGGCCGGACGCCGGTGGCGACGAGGTGCGCGACGCGATGGACGAGCGTGCGCGTCTTGCCGGTGCCGGCGCCGGCGATGATCAGGAGCGGGCCGTCGCCATGTTGGGCGGCAGCCAGCTGTGCGGCGTTCAGCGATTGTGTGTGGGACTCGAGAGACACGAACGGCGCCGGGTGGAAGAGTCGCAGGGTCCGTTCAATACTTATTTCTTGGAGCTGTTCCTGTACCGATTGATTGCAACCTGGTCCACATGCACGCCGCCGTAGCGTTCCTCGCGCCACGGGTCGCCGCGCATGTGATAGCCGTTCTGTTCCCAGAAGCCGGGCATGTCGAAGTCGAGCAGCTCGAAACCGCGTACCCACTTCGCGCTCTTCCAGAAATACAGGTGTGGCACGAGCAAGCGAAGAGGCCAGCCGTGTTCCGGCGTCAGCTCGACGCCATCGTGCCGGAACGCAAGCAGGTTTTCCGGTCGGTCGAGGTCCGACAGCGGCAGGTTCGTGGTGTAGCCCTGTTCCGCGTGGACGAGGACGTGTGTCGCCGCGGGCTTGGGCTGCGCGCGTCGCAGCACATCCTGTACGGGTATGCCCTCGAAATGATTGTCGAGGCGGCTCCATCGCGTGACGCAATGGATGTCGCACACGGTGTCCTGGTGGGGTAGGGCGAGCAACTCGTCGTAGGTGAGCGTGTACGGGTGTTCGACCAGACCCGAGACTTCGAAACGCCACGTCGCGAGGTCGACGCGCGGGACGTCGCCGTAGTGCAGAACCGGCCATTTCCTGGTGACAGCCTGTCGCGGCGGCACGCGATTGCGATCGTGAGGAATCGCGTCGACGACGGGCAAGAGACCGGGCATGCGCCAATAATATAAGGCGGACAGGACGGACACAGCCGGATTATCTGCGTGTTCTCCGCCTTCATGTCCGCGCTTCGTCCGCCTTTATGGCCGCGCTTTGTCCGCCTTTATGGCCGCGCTTTGTCCGCCTGTTAGCTCCTGTTCCGACCGCTCGTAGACCTCGAGGCTGAACACGTCGCCGAGGGCGGCGGCGGCGGCGGCGGCGACATCGCCTAACGGAATGCGGGCGCCGGTTTCGCGCTCCATGGAGGTCATGACGACGCCGCTGATGCCGCACGGCACCATGAGATCGAAGTACGACAGGTCGACCGCCACGTTGAGCGCGAAGCCGTGCCAGGTGACCCACTCGCGGGCGTGCACGCCGATCGACGCGATCTTGCGGCCGGCCGTCCACACTCCAGTCAGGCCGATGTTGCGCTCGGCGGGAATGTGCCACGGCGCGAGGGTGGCGATGAGCGCGGCCTCGAGCTGCCGCAGATACCAGTGGAGATCCTTCTTGTGCGTCGCAAGATCGATGATCGGATAGCCGACGAGCTGGCCGGGTCCGTGGAACGTGACGTCGCCGCCGCGCTCGACGTCGAACCGCTCCACGCCGCGCGCGGCGAGGAGCTCGGGCGTGGCCACGAGATTGGCCGCTCTGGCGGTTCGGCCTAACGTGACGACGGGCGGGTGTTCGACGAGCAGCAGGACATCCTGATCGACGTCGCCCGCGATGCGCGCGCGCGCCACGGCGCGCTGCAGCTCCAGGATCTCGCCGTACGAGCGAAGCCCGAGATGGACGACGTCGAGTCGCGGCATGCGGCTGCCTGACGTCAGGCGTGGATCACGCGGCCCATGGCATCCAGCGTCGCTTCGGCGATCGCCTCGGAGAGCGTCGGGTGCGCGTGGATGGCCAGATCCACTTCCTCGATCGTCAGCTCGTTTTCACGCGCGACCACCAGCTCGTGGATCAGCTCCGTGGCGTGCGCGCCGATGATGTGCGCGCCGAGAATCTCGCCGTACTTGGGGTCGGCGAGAATCTTCACGAAGCCCTCCGTCTCGCCCGCCGTGCGCGCGCGGCCGTTCGCCGAGAAGGGGAATTTGCCCACCTTGTAGGCGATGTTCTTGTCCTTGAGCTGCTGCTCGGTGGAGCCCACCGATGCGACCTCGGGGTGGCAATAGGTTGCGTTAGGCACGTTGCCGTACGGCACCGGCTGCACGTGCGGCAGTCCGGCCAGCGTCTCGGCGAACACGATGCCTTCGCGCGATCCCTTGTGCGCGAGCATCGGCGGACCCGCGACGTCGCCGATGGCATAGATGCCCTCGGCGCTCGTCGCCATCTTGCCGTCGATCTTGATGAAGCCGCGCTCGGTGAGCTGCACGCCGGCCTCCTTGAGGCCAATGTTTTCAACGTTAGGCGCGCGACCGGCGGCCACCAGCACTTTCTCCACCGTCAACGACTTGCTCTCGCCCTTGACGTCGATGGTGAGCGCCACCGAATCCTTGGCCACTTTGGCCGAGCCGATCTTCGCGCCCGTGACGACGTCGATCTTGCGCTTCTTGAAACTGCGAACCAGCTCGGCTGACACCTCGCCGTCTTCAAGCGGCAGGAGCGTCGGCAGCACTTCGATCAGCGTCACCTGCGTGCCGAACGCCGAGAACACGTCGGCAAACTCGCAGCCCACCGCGCCGGCCCCGATGACCGCGAGGGTTTTCGGCGCGCGCTCGAGCACGAGCACTTCATCGGATGAGAGCACCGTGGTCTTGTTGAGCTCGAGCCCGGCCTGCGGCAGGCCGCGCACGCGCGAGCCAGTGGAAATCACGATGGCCTTCTTCGCTTCGTGCGACTCTTCTTTCCCGTCCGCGTTTTTCACGGCGACGCTCTTCTTGCCCGCAATGCGCCCCGTGCCTTTGATCCAGGTGATCTTGTGCTTCTTGAACAGGAACTCGACGCCCTTGGAGTTTTGCTGGCTCACCGCGCGCGACCGTTTCATGGCGACGCCGTAGTCGAGCTTCACGCTGCCTGCACTCACGCCAAACGACTCGCCGTGTTGCACGTGCATGGCGAGCGCCGCGCTCTCGAGCAGTGCTTTCGCGGGAATGCATCCCCAGAGCACGCACGTGCCGCCCAAGCCCTCGCGTTCGACGACCGCGGTGGACATGCCGAGTTGGGCGCATCGGATTGCGCCCACATATCCGGCGGGACCGCCGCCGATGAAAATCACGTCGTACGAAGCCATGTGTGGTCGAGGGTCGAGGTTGCGCGATAAGTGGTTCTTCGGGAATTTCCGGAAAGCGCGGCGGTGCGGGATTCCCCAACACAGGGTCAAGGATCACAAGCGCCGGTCTTCTCTTTTCCTGAGTGAGCTGATTTTTATCGGTGCTTTGTCCGTTGTGTCCTGCTTTGTCCGCGTCGTCATGAGCGTAGCACTTTGCCCGTCCGGCCTGAGTCGATTTTTTTTCCAGCTACGTTTCCCGAAAATCCCGACGACCCCGAAAAATAGACGGCCGGTCTAGTACACGAGCATCAATGAATTTTCGAGCATGCGCCGCACGTCCTGCAGGAAGCGCGCGCCGGTCGCGCCGTCGATAACGCGATGGTCGCAGCTCATCGTGAAGCGCGCGCGTTTGCGCACCACGATCTGCCCCGCGAGCGATACGACTTTGTCCTCCACCGCGCCGACGGCGATGATGCCCGCTTCGGGCGGATTGATGATCGCCGTGAATTGGTCGATGCCGAACATGCCGAGGTTGGAGACCGAGAAGGTCGAGCCGGTGTACTGCTCGGGTGTGAGCTTGCGGTCGCGTGCTTTCGCGGCGAGCTCGCGCGCTTCGTGCGAGAGTTCGCCGAGTCCTTTCCGGTCGGCGTCGAACAGCACCGGGGTGATGAGTCCGTCCGGGATCGCGACGGCCATGCCGAGGTGGACGCGGTTGAACTGGCGGACCCGGTCGCCTAACCAGTGGGCGTTCACCTCGGGATGCCGCGCCAGCGCGGTGGCGATCGCCTTGACGATGATGTCGTTGAACGAGACCTTGAACTCGTCGCCGCCGTCGAGCATCGCTTCGCGGAGCTCGGCCGTGCGCGTGAGATCGGCTTCCATCGTGAGATAGAACGTCGGGATCGGCCCGATCGATTCCGTTAGGCGGCGGGCGATGGTCTTGCGGATCTGGGTCAGCGGCACATCCTCGTAGTCACCTGCCGCCGCGCGACGTGGGGTCGACGACGGCGCCGCCGCCGGACCGGCGGCCATCGCCGCTTCGATGTCGCGCTTGATGATGCGTCCGCCGGGGCCGCTGCCCCGCACCTGGCCCAGATCCAGGCCGCGGTCGGACGCGAGACGGCGGGCGAGCGGCGACGATCGCGGGCGGCCGCCGTTCTCCTCCGGCACGGCCGGCGGCGCGATCGGGGGCGCCTCCGGCGGGCGCGGCGCCGATACGTCGGGACCGGGCGTGCCTAACGCTGTCGGCGTCGGGGACGGCGCGGCCGGACGGGCGACCGCGGGGGCGGCCGGCGCTTCCTGCCTCGCGGCCGGTGCTTGTGACTCGGCCGCCGATGGCGCGGCCGCGCCGCTCGATGCAGGAGCAGCGGCCGGCGCACTGGCCACGATCGATCCGATGTCTTCGTCGGCGGTCGCAATCACGCCCACCAACTGCCCAACGGGAGCAGTCTCACCTTCGGCGAGCAGGCGCTTGCGCAGCACGCCCTCGCCGCGCGCGACCAGCTCCATCACCGCTTTGTCGGTCTCGATTTCGGCCAACACCTCGCCCTTGGCGACGGTGTCGCCCTCGTTCTTCACCCATTTCACCAAGCGCCCTTCTTCCATCGTGGGCGAGAGCGCTTCCATCACTACCTTTGTTGCCATGTCACACCCTGCGCTTGAGTCGCCGCCCCGCTACTGCTCGAGGTACATCACCCGTTTCACGGCCGCGATTGTCTTGGGCAAATCGGGCTTGGCCGCGCGCTCCAGGTTCTTCGCATACGGCATCGGCACATCCGCCTGGTGCACGCGAACCACCGGCGCATCCAGATCGTCGAAGCATTCGCGCTGAATGTAATCGACGACCTGCGCGCCGATTCCGGCGAGCTCCCAGCCTTCTTCGAGCACCACGGCGCGATTGGTTTTCTTGACCGTGGCCGCAATCGCTTCGACATCCATCGGCCGAAGGCTCAGCAGATCGAGCACGTCGACGCGAATGCCTTCCTTGGTCAGCTGATCGGCGGCCTGCAGCGCGACGAGAATCATTTTCCCGTGCGTGATGATCGAGCAGTGATCGCCCTCGCGCTTGAGCGCGGCCTTCCCGATCGGAATGACGTATTCCTCCGCCGGCACCTCGCCCTTGGTGTTGTAGAGCATCTCGCCCTCGAGCACGATCACCGGATTGTCGTCGCGCACGGCGCTCTTGAGCAGGCCCTTGGCGTCGTAGGGCGTGCCCGGCGCGACGACTTTGAGACCCGGGATGTGCGCGAGCCACGATTCCCACGCCTGCGAGTGCTGCGCCGACAACTGCAGCGCCGCTCCGTTAGGCCCGCGGAACACGATCGGGATGCTGTATTGCCCGCCCGACATGTACAGCATCTTGGCGGCGGAGTTCACCACCTGATCCAGAGCGAGCAGCGCGAAGTTCCAGGTCATGAACTCGATGATCGGCCGCAGGCCCACCATGGCGGCGCCGACGCCCACACCCGCGAATCCCAGCTCGGTGATCGGCGTGTCCACCACGCGCATTTCACCGAATTCCTGCAGCATGCCCTTGGACACCTTGTACGCGCCCTGGTACACGCCCACCTCTTCACCCATGATGAAGACGCGGTCGTCGCGCTGCATCTCTTCGCGGAGCGCCTGGTTGAGCGCGTCCCGATACGTGATCACCGGCATCGTCTACAACTCACCATTGACGTACACATCTTCTGTGAGCGACTCGAGCGCCGGCTCGGGGCTCGCGTCGGCGTAATTCCACGCGTCTTCAACGATGCCTTTGATCTCATCGTCCAGCGCGGACATGTCCTGGTCGGACCACTCGCCGTGCTGTTCCATCTCGCCGCGCAGCAGGGTGATCGGGTCGCGCTTCATGTGCTCTTCCAACTCTTCCTTCGTGCGGTAGGTGCCGCTCACGGCGTCGGACATCGAGTGCCCCATGAAGCGATACGTGCGCACTTCGATGAGCGTGGGCGTATGCTCGTTGCGCGCCCGTTGGGCGGCGCGCATCACTGCCTCGCGGACGGCGAACACTTCCTGGCCGTCCACGACTTCGTTCGGCATGTCGTACGAACAGGCGCGCTCGGCGATGTCGTTGATGGCCGATGCCCGCTCCAGCGCGGTGCCCATGCCGTAGCGATTGTTCTCGATGAGGTAGATCACCGGCAGCTTCCACAGCGCCGCCATGTTGAGCGCCTCGTGGAACGCGCCGCCGTTGACCGCCGCCTCACCGAAAAAGCAGAGGCACACCTGATCGCCGCCGCGATACTTGATCGCGAACCCGACGCCGGTGGCGAGCGGAATGTGTCCGCCCACGATGCCGTGGCCGCCCAGGAAATTGACGTTGCGGTCGAACAGGTGCATCGAGCCGCCCTTGCCCTTGGAGCATCCATCCGAGCGGCCGAAGAGCTCGGACATGATCGCGCGCGGCGGTACACCGCGGGCCAGCGCCTGGCCGTGGTCGCGATAGCTCCCGATCACGTAATCGTCGTCGCGCAGCGCCGAGATCGCGCCGACACCCACGGCTTCCTGGCCGATGTAGAGGTGGCAGAATCCACCGATCTTGCCCAGGGCGTAGGCTTCGGCGCACCGCTCCTCGAACCGGCGGATGAGCAGCATCTCGCGGAGCAGGGCTTTGCGGCTTGGCGCAGCCGACTGTTCCGTTAGGCGCGCGGGACCGGGCGCCGGCGGCGCGGCGGTAGTGACGGACGAGTCAGACTTCTTCTTGGGCATTCGAGGCGGCGGCGAAAAACGGGAAGCGGTGTGGCCGATCCGCGCGGTGGCGCGGCTGGAACGCGCTCACGCCGTGAGACTCTGCACCTGCTCCCACGCGTGATAACTCGATCGGACTAACGGACCGGACTCGACGTGGCGATAGCCCATCGCGAGCCCCGTCTCGCGCAGCGCCCGAAATTCCTCGGGCGTGTAGTAGCGGTCGAGCGGAATGTGCTGGGCCGATGGACGCAGGTACTGGCCGAGCGTGAGAATGTCGACGTCGACGGTCCGCAGCTCGCGCATCGTGTGCTCGACCTCCGGAATGGTCTCGCCCATGCCGAGGATGATGCCGGTCTTGGTCGGAATGTGCGGAGCAATCGCTTTCACGAACCGGAAAATGCGCAGCACCCGTTCGTAGCGGCCGCCGGGGCGGCACCGCTTGTACAACCGCGGCACCGTTTCGGTGTTGTGATTGTAGATGTCCGGCTCTGCGTCGAGAACCGTTTGAATCGCGTCTTCATCGCCCTGAAAATCAGGCACCAGCACCTCGACCGAGCAGTCGGGCAAGCGCTGTCTGATCTGGCGGATGGTCTCGGCGAAGATGGCGGCGCCGAAGTCGGGCAGGTCGTCGCGATCGACCGACGTGATCACGACGTGTCGCAATTGCATTTGCTCGACGGCCGCCGCGACGCGCGACGGCTCCTCGATGTCGTACACGGGCGGACGTCCGTGCGACACCGCGCAGTACGCACAATTTCGCGTGCAGACGTCGCCGAGAATCATGAACGTGGCCGTACCATGCTCCCAGCATTCGCCGACGTTCGGGCAATGCGCTTCCTCGCAGACGGTATGCAAGCCAAGTTCGCGCATGAGCGCGCCCAGGCGCTGGTAATTCTCTCCGCCCGGAGCGCGCACCTTGAGCCACGGTGGTTTGCGATCCGGGAGGGGGGCAGCGGAATGGCGCCCCATGATCTGGTACAGCGTATCCGTCATTCGATTTGGTATGCAGTTCTGTCTGCGCCGGCCGACGCGCAAGCCGCATTCGGCGCGTCAGATACGACGATCGGGGCTCGGCAAACCTACCCGTTTGGACAGGTCCGTGGAAGTGCAGACACTATCAAACTGACTATTTGATGGTTACTCTGGATCCCTCGAACCGCTCGACCGAAAACGGACTCAGGTCCAAGCTCGGCGTCTCGCCCGAGGCCAGGGCCGCGACGCACTCTCCAGTCAACGGTCCGAGGAGAATTCCGTTCCGCGAGTGGCCGCAGGCGTAGAGGAGTGTCGGATAGTCCGGGTCGCGACCCAGGATCGGGAGCAGGTCCGGGGTTACCGGACGGAGCCCGCTCCACCGCTCGAGCGGTCGCGCGTCACCCAATGTCGGCGACACTCGCTTTGCTACGTCGGTGAGCGTGCGCATTCCCTCCGGCGTCGTCCCGGTCGAAAACCCCACGTGTTCCATGGTCGACCCAACCACCGACAGCGAGCTCGACCTCGGCACCACGTAGCCATGGCCTGCGTACGTCACGTGGCGAACGGGAGTTGCGCCAAACGACATCATCTGGCCGCGGACCGGCTCGATCGGAATGCTTCGAGGGAGGCCGTCCACCCCCGGCGACCAAGCGCCGGCAGCGAGCACCAGCTTGGATGCAATCATCGTCCGGCCGGAGGCGAGCTCGACCCACGGGCGCTCGTTCTCGAGGTCGATTGACGTGACGCGATCGTGGATCACCGTGACGCTCGAGGTGGCTTCGACCATCTCGCGGAGAACGCGCAAGAGCGCGACATTGTCCACGGCGCCGTCGCCCGGATACAGGATAGCGCCGACAGCAGTGCCGATTGCTGGTTCGAGCGAGTGCAGCTCCTCGGACGTCAGCCACTGTCCGCCCAACGACGCGAGGGTGCTCCGCTTGCCGTGGGCTTGTTGTTCGTCGAACATCAGCTCGAGGATGCCTTCGCGGTTCAGCGAAACGAGGGTGCCTGTAACTTCAGCCAGCGCTTCGAGGTAACTCGGATACAGGTCGCGCGCGGCGAGTGCGAATGCATGCGCGGGACCTTCGGCGCGCTCGACACTCGGCGCCAGCATGCCGGCGGCGGCGCGCGACGCTTCGCCGGCGTTGTGATCGGCGACGATGGAAACGTCGGCGCCACGGGCCGCGAGTGCGGCGCCGGTGGCGAGGCCAACCAGGCCGCCGCCGATGATGATTACGTCGCCCCCCCGCAGCAGGGCGGGGTGGCCTTCAGTTGGATACGTCATGTTATTCGACTAGAGAACGCCGAACCTTGAAACCCCGTTGTGGCGCGGGTCGTAATGTGCGCAGAGACCGAGCCATCGGTCGAACTCGTGGAGATTCCGATCATGCTGCGAACCATCTTTTCCATCGGCGCATTGGCGATTCTCGGGCTGATCGCGCTCAAGTTTGTTTTCGGCTTTTTCGGCGGCCTGGTTGGGATCTTGTTCTTTCTGTTGATCCTGGCGCTCAAGATCGCGATCGTCGGCGCGCTGATCTATCTGGTCGTGCGCATCGTCAGTCCGGAAACGGCGCGCCGGCTGCGCGAAAAGTTCAACGGCTGATCGCCGTTAGTCTTTAGGCCGGCCGGCGCGCATCGCGCGCTGCGCCGGCCGTACGCCGTCAGACTGTCTCGCGGCGCTCCAAGCCCTCCACGACGCCCCACACCAACATCGGCACCATGAGCTCGTGGTGCCCGGTGATTTCGAAGCCCTGTCCGCCCTCGAGCGTTGGGCGCTGCACCACGTTCACGCGCGGCCGATAGTGGCGCGCCATGTCGAGATCGCAAGTCGTGAAGTTCGTTGGGCGGCCGCGATCGAGATTGCGCGCAATCGTGAGCGCCTTGAGGAACACTTCGGGCATCACCACGGCGCTGCCGATGTTGAGCACGACCCCGCCGTCGTGTACGGCCGACACGGATGCTGCCAACCGCCGAAAGTCGCGGTGGCTGGTGTCGCCGATGGCGGCGCCGCTGGCAGCCGGATGCTGATGGATGATTTCGGCCCCGATGGCGGCGTGCACTGTGAGCGGCACGCCCAGACTGTGCGCGCCCAGCAGCACGGACAATTCCGGGTGGGCGAGGGCGGGCTCGCCGGCCAGCGCACGTCCGAGCGCTTCTCCCATGCCCCAGCCGTGCTCCATGCCTAACGCAAAGGCGTCGTTCATGCCGCGGCCGGTTTCATCGGCCATGCCGAACGTGCCGTCGCGGAGCCCGGCGGCCACATCTTCCGACGTTCCTCCCCAGCGCGCGATCTCGTAATCATGGATGGCGGCCGATCCGTTCATCGCCAGGTGCGTGATGACGTGACGGCGCATGAGGTCGAGCAGCAGCGGCGCGAGCCCGGTCTTTATCACGTGGCCGCCGATCATTACGATCACGCCGCGGCGCCCAGTGGCCGCGACGATGGCATCGATCACGCGACGAAAGTCGCGCGCGACGAGTACATCCGGCAGCGATTGGAGAAACGTCGCGAATGAACGCTCCACGCCGGCGCCTGAACGGGGCGGCGCCGCGAACTCCTCGGCGCGCACTTTGTTGGGCCGGCGTGCGATCGGAACGGTGCGGACGGCCGACAAGTCGGCCTCACGCTTCACCGGTCCTCCGCGGTCTCCGTGATCGGCGGCTGGTACGATTGCAGGTACAGATCGAGGGTTCTCAACACGGGCACTTTGGCTTTCATCTGCACAACAATGTGCCGCGGATCGTCGCTCAGCCAGATCTGGGCTTCGCCGCCCTCGGAGAACAATCCCTGCGACTTGATGATCGGTTGGATGACGATTGCGTCGAAGGTGCCGGCCGGTACCGTGACGCGCTCCTTCCGCAGCACCTTCACGATCACCGGGTTCTTCTCGGGGCGGAAATAGCGGTTGAACGTGTACGTCTTTCCAACCTCGAGCGGCAGCGTACGCACAAAGTAAAGGAACGACCCGTCATCCAACGGATTCGGAACGCTCGGCATCACCGGATAGCCCTGTTGCTGCATCTGGGACTTTTCGGGCCAGATCTGGTAGCTCCGCTGCTTTTCGTAATTCACTTCGTGAATTTTCTGGACGAATCGGCGCGACGAGAGAGTCGCGGTATCGAACCAGCTTTCGAGCACGTCGTGCACCTTGAACATCAGGAAGCCGCCATCGACGGTGAACAGCGAGTGATAGGTCGGATGTCCGTCCACGGTGTCGATGCCGACGATGTGCATGTCGCCGCTGCCGACTTTTGCTCCGCCAACGGCCACCGAGTACGTCAATTTTTCGCCGACGCCGAATGGACGCGGTGTGGAGTCGCTGCGCGCCGCGGATGGCGCCGGTTGCGTCGCGGCGGGCGACGTCGGCTGCGCCGCCGCCGCCGCGGCGATCAAGGCGCAAGCGCCGAGTGCCGCACCGATCGTCGCGGTGCGGCGCGGGAGTCGCACGGCCCGCATTGTCATGTCGACGGGCTCGTCGCGCGACGGCGCCGACTTGCCCAACCGAAGCGGTAGAGGTCCAACGCCGCCGCGAGCGGCCGAACGCGCGACGCGCGTGGTCGCAGATCGTATCGCGCATCCAGCGTGACGGTTTCCACGCGACGCGCCAGGCGGGTCGTCTTGACTAACAGTTCGACGTTGGCCGCCCAACCGCTCCACTGCACGATCGGCGCATCCCCGGCGTCGCGAATGACATCGCGCAGGACCGAGATGCGGAACAGACGAAACGTGCCGAATGGATCGGTGACTCCGGCCACCTTGAGGAACGGCCGAACGACCCACGGCGCGAGGAGCCGCAGGCGGCGCACTGCCACGGGGACGCGCGGCGATGGCGGCTGCTCCGCGATGACCACATCGGCTCCGCCCTCGAAGCGCTTGATCAGCTCCGGCAGGTGCTCCGGTTGGTCGGTGAAGTCGCCTTGCATGAAGATGGCGGCGTCACGGCGTGGATACCGCGTCCGCTTGGCGGCCGTGCGGGCTAACGTGTCGAGCGCACTCGCGTAGCCGCGACACTGATCATTCCGAAGGATCGTGAGCGGCAACACGTCGGCATACGGTTTGAGCGTGTCGGCGGTGGCGTCGGTGCTGCCATCGTCGAGCACGATCAATTCGTATTCGCGCGGATGCTCCTCCAGCACCTTGCGGATGCGCCAGAGCAGCAAGCCAATGGTGGGCGCTTCGTCGAACGCCGGGATGCAGATGTAGAGCATGGTCTGTATGAATCATACCGCGAAGCAGCCCGTGCGGTTCCCATTCGCACGGCCATTCGGCATCGGAGCACGAGGGCGACGGCGCAAGATGCCCCGGCTTCTTAGGAAATGCAAAGGACGGCGAGTGTGTTCCGCATCACGCTGGCACTCTCGGGCGCGGAGTGCCGCCGTGCAGGTGGACCGGCCGAATTGCCCGCGTGCCAGTAAGTCGTCACACAAGGACGGCCCCGCGGCCCGCGCCGTGCGAACAGGTGTATGACATACACGAGATCCATCGGAGGGTGAAGATGATTCTCGGCAACGTTCGGGCTTCGCTCACGCGCGATGACGCGCAACTGGCGCTCCGGCTGATTGGCCAATCTTCGCGCGCCGCGCTCGAGGAAGCGGAAGATGCCTTACGGGAGCACGGTGTCGACGCGCTCCTGGACGATCCGCGGCTGCTCGCGGCGTTGTTGGAGGGTCCGTCGCGGTTAGGCATGCGCGCGTCGTGGCCGCTCTTCTGTTACGTGATCGTCCGGCAGGCGCTGCGGCGCGCCGGCGAAGGCGACCGCGCGCTCGCCGACTACGTGGCGGCCATCGTGCTCCATTTCGGCGCCCGGAGCCGGGCGACGCGCATCGACGAACACGACGACCAGGAATACGACACGCTCGCCGCGCTACTCGATGATGTGAACGACGGCGATGTGCGCCGCAGTTTTCTCGTTAGGCAGCATCTCGGCAACTACGCGCTGTGGCTGAGCGGACTCTTTCCGGACCGCATCGAGCAGCGCCGCTGGCGGCGGGGCGGCCCCGACCTCGAGTACTACGAGGAGCTGGGACGGCGCGGCTTCCAGCTGGCCGCGGACCATCGCCTGGCGCACGAGCATGGGCTGGACGTGTTGTTCCGCGAAGCGGCGGCTCGATTTGCGGTCATCCGCGTGGCGCTCAACGAGATGAGCGACAGCGTGTTCTTCCCCACGCTGCACACGCCCGAACGGCTGATGCGCCAGGTGAAGGATGAATTTCGCTGGCGGCATGTGAGCTGAGGACGTGCACGCGATCCGGACCCCGCCGAACAGTTAGGCGTCTGGCGGAAAACTCGCGCGGCGGGAATCCGGTCTGGACGCGGCTGCTCGGCGCACGAACTCCGTAAACAGGTTCGCATCCGGTGCGGGCTCCGGACCGATGACCAATTCCTCCGGATGCCACTGCACGGCGACCGCCCACCAGCCGTCAGACCCGCGCCACTCCAGGCCTTCGATGATCCCGTCCGGCGCCCATGCCGTCGCGCGCAGTCCCTCGGCGACCCGGTCCGCTGCCTGATGGTGGAACGAGTTCACGCGCAGCCGGGTAGAGCCAAGCGTACAGGCAAGCGCTGATCCGGCTTCGATGTCAACTTCGTGCACGCGCGCTGTTCGTGGGCCGGACGGGTCGTGATTCAGCGAGCCGGGGCGTTGACTCGGGATGTCCTGCACGAGCGAGCCGCCGAGCGCGACATTGAGCAATTGCAGGCCACGGCAAATGGCAAATGTTGGGCACAGGTTAAGCCGTGCGGCCTCGACCAGAGCGATCTCGGTGGCATCGCGCTCGGGATTCGTGTCTTCGACCGTGGCGTCGCGCGCCGAGCCGTAACGATCCGGATCGATGTCTTCGCCGCCCGTGAGCACGAGTCCGTCGCAGACGTCAATGACTGCAGCGGCGTGGGCGATGCTGGCGAGCGGCGGCACGACCAATGGCACCGCTCCTGCTCGCTCGATGGCGTCGACGTACGCCGCGTTGAGCCGAACGCGTCGTCGGTGATCATCGGTGCGCGCGGTAGCCGAGATCGCGATGCGCGCCATTCCAGCGGGGACGGCGATGGCGGCGATGATGGAGGCGGCCGGATCGGATCGTGACATGCGTGAGGATATAGAAGATGCGATATGGGTTGCGCGCGCGACCAAGCGATTCGTATCGTAACTGGACAGCCAGCATCTTCGCGAGGGTGCCGTATGCCAACGTACGAATATCAATGCCGCGCGTGCCGATCGACGTTCTCGGTGCGCGAGTCGATTTCGCAGCATGGCCACGCCGACGTCACGTGTCCCAAGTGCCGATCGCAGGACGTGGAGCTGCGGATGAGCGAGTTCTACGCCAAGACGCCACGCAAATCGTGATGGCGGACTTTTCCGTTGGGCGTCGAGGACGGACGCCATGTTCGAGAATATGAGACAAGCCTGGCGCGACGCGATGAGCCGCGCGTCCTCTCCTGGGGAAGGGCGCGCGGTTCTTGCGATGATGCGCGAAGCATTGGTGGAAGCGAAGGTCGGCGTTTCGGAGGTCCGCGCGGCGATCGGGATGACGCGTGCGCAGCTCGAGCACGAGCAGACCGAGTTGGAGACGGCGCGGCGTCGAGGGAAGATGGCGGCGGACATCCACGATGCGGAGACGGTGCGTCTCGCTGAGCGCTATGCGACCAAGCACCAGGACCGGATCGCGATGCTGGAGCGAAAGCTCCAAGCGCAGACATCCGAATTGGCGTTGGCGGAGCAGGAGTTGGCGGAGATGACGGAGCAGTTTCACTCGATGGCGTCGGGTGCGGGGCTGCCTGGCGTGGGCGGCCCGTCGCCATCGTCGGCGAGCAGTTCTCCTTCGGAATCCGCGGATGCTTCGTTGGACGCGGACCTCGCCGGACTGCGACGGGCGGCCGACCGGTCGGCGCGCGAGGCGGACGCGGAGCGGCGGCTCGAGGAGCTGAAGCGCCGCATGGGCCGCTGAGCCCGGGCGCCGGGCGCCGCATGCCGATCTGCCGTGTTGCGTTAGGCGTCGGCGCGGTGGCGGCGGCCATGGGGGCTTGGGGCCGGCCGGCAGCGGCCCAGGTCGCGGGACGGGAAGTGGCGTGTGCGGGCCAGCGCATCTCGGAAATCGAGGTCCAGACGCGGCCGCCGTACTATCCGCGCAACGGCAAGTGGTGGACGACGCCGCTCGGCATCCTCTCCTCGATCCATGCCAACACGAAGCCGCAGGTGGTGCAGCGATTCATCCTGCTGCAGCCGGGCATGTCGTGCAACGCCGCCGAGATCGCCGAGTCCGAACGCATTCTGCGCGCGCAGCCCTTCATCGCGCAGGCGCACATCGGCACCTACGACGACGGCGCGGGCGGCGTGATTCTGCTGGCCGAGACCACCGATGAATTCACGCCGATCCTTGCGTTAGGCACCGCGAGCCACAGCCCCTGGATCACGTCGCTCCGCGTGGGCGAAGGCAATTTTTTGGGCGGCGGCCGATCCGTCCAGGTCGAGTGGGCCGAGGGACAGTTCCGCGACACCTACGGCGTCCGATACACGGATTACCAGTTCTGGGGACATCCGTGGCACTTCAACGTCGCCGCCGAACGCTTCGATCTCGGCCAGAGCAACCTGTTGATGGACCTGAGCCACCCGTTCATCACGGACCTGCAGCGCATCGCGTGGCGCGTGATCGGCGAAGATCGGAGCGACGTGTTCGGATTCGATCGCAGCGATCTCGACCCCGTGCCGGTGGCGATCGATCGGAAATTCGGCGATGTCGGCGGCGTGGTGCGCATCGGCGGTGGCCGGAAATTGAGTCTGTTGGGCTTTTCGGTTTCGCACGAAGTGGACAACATCGGGTTGCCGCCGGTGCCCGAGTCGACGGTGAATTACGACACCCTGCTCGCGCGGTATCCGATGCGGCGCAACACGCGCATCAACGTGCTCTGGGGATTGCGGAGTCTCAGCTTCCTGCCGGTGCAGCATTTCGACGCGCTCGAGGCCACCCAGGACGTCCGCGTCGGCTTTCAGTTAGGCAATTTGCTCGGCCGCGGCGTGCGGATTCTCGATGGCCGCGATGACGACTTGTTCCTGGCGAGCGGAGTGTACGTCGGCTTGGGCACGCCCACGACATTTGGCTATATGACGGCGACGGCGGAAGGCCGGCAAGATTATCGCAGCCACGGGTGGGATGGCCTTCTGGCCAGCGCGCGGCTCATGGCGTACCACCGCATCACGGCGAACCACACGCTCGTAGGCACCATCGACTGGGGCAGCGGGTGGGACCAGCGCGTGCCGTTCCAGCTTTCGTTAGGCGAAGTGGACGGCGGCGTGCGCGGGTACCTGAATTCTCAGGACGCCGGGGCGCGGCGCGGCGTGGCGCGGATCGAGGACCGGTGGTTCATGGGCCGCGTGCGCGACCAGGCTGCCATCGGCCTCGCGTTCTTCGCCGATGCGGGGCGCGTATGGGCCGGCGACGCGCCGTTCGGCGTCACGACGCCGCTCAAAACCGGCGTCGGCGTCGGCATTCTCGGCGCGTTTCCGCCGGGATCGCAGCAGACGTGGCGGTTGGATCTGGCGCTGCCGGTGAACCACGACGCGCACGCCAAGTGGGAGGTGCGGCTCAGCGTGCTCAACGCGAGCCACCTGTTCGCGCACGAGCCGCGCGACATCCGGTTCAGCCGTGAGCTCGTTGCGCCGTCGAGCGTATTCACGTGGCCGTGACGCCGGCGCGGCGTCGTTAGGCAGCCGGCGACGCGAGCATCACCCGCTCCGGCGGGCTGGTGCCCCCGGCCGCCTGCTGCTCGGCCCACGATACGGCGGTCGGTGGCTGCTTGATGCACGCGGCGAAGTGGCCCGGCGCTTTTTCTTCCAGCGGCGGCACGAGGCGGGTGCACGCCTCGTCTTTGCGCGGATGCGGACAGCGCGGATGAAACGGACAGCCGGTGGGCGGATTGGCCGGCGATGGTACGTCGCCGCTGAGAATGATCCGCTGGCGCTCGCGCGTGGGGTCCGGCACCGGAACAGCCGAGAGCAGCGCCTGCGTGTACGGCATGATCGGCTCGCGATAGAGCGCGACGGCGTCCGCCAGCTCCACGATGTGTCCCAAGTACATCACCGCGACGCGATCGGAAATGTGCTCCACCACCGAGAGATCGTGCGCGATGAACAGGTAGGCGAGGCGGTGCTGGCGCTGCAGATCCTCGAGCAGGTTGATCACCTGTGCCTGCACCGAGACATCGAGGGCGCTCACGGGCTCATCGCAGACGATGAAGCGCGGCTCGACGGCGAGCGCGCGCGCGATGCCGATGCGCTGGCGTTGACCACCTGAGAATTCGTGCGGGTAGCGCGAGGCGACGTCCGCGCGCAGGCCGACTTCGTCGAGCAATTCGTGGACGCGCGCGTTGGCCGCCTGACCTTCGGCCAGCTTGTGAATCGTCAGGCCTTCGCGGACGATCGCCCCCACGGTCATGCGCGGGTTGAGCGACGAGAACGGGTCCTGGAAGATGATCTGCATCTGACGGCGGAGCCGCCGCAGCGCTGCTGCGCCGAGCGCGCGCACATCCACGCCGTCGAATCGAATGTCGCCCGCGGTGGGTTCGATGAGGCGCAGGATCGAGCGGCCGGCGGTGGTCTTGCCGCACCCCGACTCGCCGACCAGCGCGAGGGTCTCACCGGGGAAGACGTCGAGTGAAATGCCGTCCACTGCCCGTACGGCGCCGACGTGCCGCCGGAACACGCCCCTGGTGATGGGGAAGTGTTTGACGAGATCGCGTACGGTGAGCAAGGGCGCCGGCGACCGCGCGTCCTGATCGGGTCGCACCGTTTCTGCGTTAGGCGCCGTCACGGCTGCGACGCCGCTCCGCCGGCTGGGGCGCCGGCTGCGTGACGGCGGTTCGGTTCGTCAGCCAGGTGGCACCTTGAGACGTGGGTCGCGCCGATCTGGTACAGCGGCGGCGGCTCGACACGGCAGCGCTCCCACGCGTACGCGCAGCGATCGTGAAACCGGCATCCAGCCGGCCAGTCGGTCGGCGACGGCACGGTGCCGGGAATCACGGTTAGGCGTTCACGGCGCTCGCCCATTCGCGGCATCGCGCTCAACAACCCCTCGGTGTATGGGTGGTGCGCTGCCGCAAACAAGGTTCGCACCGGCGCCTCTTCCACGATCTGACCGGCATACATCACGAGGACGCGCGACGCGGACTCGGCGATCACGCCGAGGTCGTGTGTGATGAGCAGGATCGACATGCCGACCCGCGACTGTAACTCGGCGAGCAGCTCGAGAATCTGCGCCTGGATCGTCACGTCGAGCGCCGTCGTCGGTTCATCGGCGATGAGCAGCGCTGGGTGCATCATGAGCGCCATCGCGATCATCGCGCGCTGGCGCAACCCGCCCGACAACTGGTGCGGGTACTCGCGCGCGCGCTCGGCCGGTGCGGGAACTCCTACTTGCTGCAGCATGTCGACGGCGCGGTCCCAGGCCTCGCGTCGCGATACGTTGGCGTGCACGCGCGCGACCTCGGCGATCTGGTCGCCTACCGTGAACACCGGGTTGAGCGACGTCATCGGCTCCTGGAAGATCATCGAAATGCGATTGCCGCGAATGGCGCGAATCGCGCGATCGTCGAGGGACAGCAGGTCGCGTCCCTCGAACTCGATGCGGCTTCCGGGCTCGATGCGGCCGGGGCGCTCGATGAGCCGGAGTATCGAGAGCGACGTCACAGACTTGCCGCAGCCTGATTCGCCGACGAGGCCAACGGTCTCGTGCGGCATCACGTCGAACGACACACCGTCCACGGCGCGGGCCACGATGTGCGCACCGGTGTGAAACCAGGTGGACAGATCGCGCACGGACAGCAGGGGCGCCGGGGCGGGGCTCGTCATCACCCGTCAACCTGACGCGGGTCCAGCGCGTCGCGCAAGCCGTCGCCGAGCAGATTGAATGCCATCACGGTAATCACGATGGCCAATCCCGGAAACGTCGAGATCCACCACAACGATGCGATTTCGTCGGCGCCGTCGAGAATCATGTTGCCCCAGCTCGCCGATGGCGGGCGCACGCCGACACCGAGGTACGAGAGTCCCGCCTCGACGATCAACACGTTGGCGATGCCGAGCGTGATCGAGACGATGACCGGCGACATGACGTTGGGCAGAATGTGGCGCCAGAGGATCTCGCGGTCGCTCGCGCCCAACGCGCGCGCGGCGACGACCATGTCGCGTTCGCGGAGAGAGAGCACCTGCGCGCGCACGACGCGGCTGACCCCGAACCAGCCCGTGAGGCCTAACAGAAGGATGAGCACGGGAAGCGGCACCGGCGCCCACAACGCCAGCACGGCGATGAGCAGCAGAATGCGCGGCACGGAAAGCGCGGCGTCGATGAGCCGCATCATGATGGTGTCGACGCGGCCGCCAAGGTAGCCGGCGATGGCGCCGTAAGCGGTGCCGACCGACGCCGAAACGACAATGGCGAGCAGCGCGACGCTCAACGAAACGCGCGCTCCGTACAATGCCCGACTGAACACATCGCGGCTCGCGAAGTCGGTGCCGAAAGGATGCGCGAGAGAGGGCGGCAGATCCTTGAGGCGCACGATGTCGGGCTGCGCGATCGGCGAATACGGCGCGAGCCACGGCGCCAGCACGGCGACCACGAGCAGCGCGACGATCACGCAGAGCGCGGCGAACGCGGCGCGGTTGTCGCACAACCGTGTGACCGCGATGCGCCAGGGCGAGCCGCTCTCGCCGTCTCCAGCGCGTGCGACGGCGCCGCACACGAGCGTCGTGAGCACCGCGGCCGCGATCCAGACGAGCGTGTGCACGCTACTCGAGACGAACTCGGGGGTCCACGATCGCGTACAGCGCGTCGGCAATGACACTGCCGGCGATCACGAGCACGCTGGCGATGACGACGGCCGCCGTGAGCAGCGGATAGTCGCGCGTCCCGATCGCCTCCACCGTAAGTAGCCCCATCCCGGGCCATGAGAAAATTTTCTCCACGAACACCGATCCGCCGAGCAGGACGGGCAGCGCGAGGCCGAACAGCGTGATCACGGGGAGGAGCGCATTGCGCAGGATGTGGTGCAGGAGCACGCGTCGTTCGCTCACACCTTTGGCGCGCGCCGTTAGGACGAAGTCTTCGCCGGCGACGTCGAGCAGCGCCGCGCGCTGAAAGCGGGCGATCGCGGCGGCGCTCAGGAGCGCGAGCGTCGACGCCGGCAGCACGAGGTGCCAGAGGCGGTCCCCGATACGCTGCCAGAATCCGTAGTACGGATACATGATCGGGTCGAACATGCCGGTCACGGGAAACACGCGCCACACGAAGGCGAAGAGGAAGAGCAGCATGAGGGCGAGCCAGAAATCCGGCATCGAATAGAAGAAGAGCGATCCGATGCCCAGCCCCCAATCCAGCGGTCGCCCGCGGTGGCGCGCCTGGATCAGGCCTAACGCAATGCCGGCCGCGAACGCGAGCACGAGTGCGACGCCCATGAGCAGCAGCGTGTTGGGCAGGGCCGATCCGATCACTGCGCTCACCGGACGCCGGTGCGGGAACGAGAAGCCGAAATCGCCGTGCGCCACCATCACCAGCCAGTGTCCGTACTGCGCCGACAACGGCTGATCGAGGCCGTAGAGATGCCGGTAGTGCGCGCGAACGGCGGGCGGTGTGAGGGGGCTGTCGAGCGATGCCGCGATCGGATCGCCCGGCGCCAGGTGCAGCAGAAAGAAGGTAGCGGTCGCGACGAGCCAGACGATCAGGACGCCGTGGCCGGCGCGTCGCAGCAGCAGCCGAAGCACGTCAGCGTCCGGCGCGCGCGCGCCGCCGGACGCGGCTCACCGCGACCTGCGCAGCGCTAGCGTTGGGCTTCCGCGAGACGGACCTGGTCGCGCGCGATTCGCTCGTCGGATGGGATGTACCATTGCGAGATGTTAGCAAACCACTCGTCGGCGCGCATGTCCACCGGGTGAATGCGTTTCTGCACCGCGGCCACCGTCGCCGGCTCCCAGAGCCAGATCGCCGGCGCGTCCTCGTTGAGCATGCTGTACGCGCGAAAAAAATACGCCTTGGCGCGCGTTTCATCGAATTGGGCAATCGCCGTGTCGACCAGCGCGTCGAACTGCGGATTCTCGTACGATCCGGCGTTGCCGCCATCCTTGGCCTTTGCGGCAGCGACGCTCCAGCCCTGCACGATCGAGCTCGGATTGCCGTCTGACTGCATGGCCTCGATCAACGTTTGGAATTGACGCGACTCGCTGCGCTGGCGGAAGGTGCCGATGTCCACGGTCTCGATGTCGGCGCGCACCCCGACATCGTGAAACATCGCCTGGAGCAGCACCGCCGTCTGCATCCGCACGGCGCTCGACGTCGGGACGAGCATGCTGAACCGGAGCGGCACGCCGTTCCTGGTCCGAATGCCATTCGCCCCGGGTCGCCAGCCGAGCGCGTCGAAAATGCGGCGGGCGCTGTCCGGGCTGTAGGGCAGCTCGGCCACGGTGCTGTCGAAGTAGGGCAGCGCGCGCGTGTAGGGACCATACGCCACCGTGCCTAACGAATCGAACACGCTCCTGGCGATGCTGCGCCGATCGATCGCCATCGTCAGCGCCCGCCGCAGCGACCGATCCGAGAAGAGCGCGTTGGGCCGCGATCGATCGTCCGGGTCGCGCTCGTTGAACAGCAGATAGCCGTACGCCATGGATGGGTACGGCACCAGCTTGACGTTAGGCGTGCGGCCGACCCGCGGGATGTCGGGCGGTTGGACGAACTCCAGGAAGTCCGCGTCGCCCGACATGAGGCGCACGACGGTCGCGCTGTACTCGGGCGCGACACTCCAGATGAGCCGCTCGAGACGCGGCCGACCGCGGTGGTACGAGCTGTCGGCGCGCAGCTCGATCGTCTGGCGCGGCACCCAGTTCACGAACTCGTATGGACCGCTGCCGATCGGATGGCGCGAAAACGACGCGGACTGGAGCTGCGACGGATCCGTTCCGGCCAGCGCGTGCCTGGGCAGGATGCGCATCTGGTAGGCGGCATCGTAGAACTGTCCCGGATAGCGCTTCTTGAACCAGAACACGGCGATCGAGGAATCCGGTGTGCTCACGGAGTCGATGTTGGCGAGCAGCGGCGCGACGAACGAGCCGGTCTTCGGATTCGTATAGAGTTGGAACGTGAACTTCACGTCGCTCGAGCGAACGGGTACGCCGTCGTGCCAACGAGCGGCGGAGTCGATGTGGAATCCGAGCGTGGTCGAATCGCGGCCCCATTGCCACGAGTCGGCGAGCTCGCCCGTCCAGCCTTTGTCGCCGATCGGGTCTAACGTTGGTCCTGGCTTCGCGAGGTTCTCGAAGACCAGACCGTCCACCTCGTAGCTCGTCGCGTTGACCGTGATCGGCGGCATGAGCGCGTCGGCATCGATGCCCACCGCGATCACCATGGTGCCGCCGTATTCGCTGTTCCCGGTCCGCGCCCGATCGCCACGCTGGCACGCGAGGACCGCGATCAGAGGAAGCAGGGACGAGGCAGCGTGGGGCGTTCGCATGAATGGGGATCGGGCGAGAGAGGGAGGATTCCGCATCGGCGCCCAGGGGCGCGCGGCAACGGAAAGACGATCAGTTCAAGGAGATGATTCGCTTTCGCCCTCCTTCTGACGACGTCGAGGCGGCCCGGCGAGCCCAGCCGTACACCCGCCTCATGACACGGTGGCAACAATGGGGACAAGACGCCGGTGGGGCAAGGAAAAGTTGTGCAGCCGGATCGAACGGAGAACGGCCCGGATCGCTCGGCTGCTCCGCGCTGGGTCCATCGAGCCTGGTGAGCATCACTTCGTTGTTTGTTGAAAAACAACAAAGAGCAGCGAGATACGACGAGGCTGCCCGGGTCGCCGAACGGGCGAGATGGAATTTCCCCTGACGGTATGCCAGATTTGGGTGCTGCGACGCGGGCCGACGGTGACCCGCGCCCTATTCACGTGACCGACACGACCGAGCGCCCGCAGGCGCCGAGGCATTCATGACCACGACGATCGCACCGGTATCGCTGACCGATGCCGACAGCTTCATCCCTCGCCACATCGGACCGACGGACGACGACGTCCGCGCCATGCTCGAGGTCCTGGGCTACGAGTCGCTCGATGACTTGATGGACGCGACAGTGCCGGAGGCGATCCGCCTGCGCCGGCCGCTGGCGTTAGGCGAGGGCAAGAGCGAGACGGCGGCGCTCCGAGGATTCCGCTCGGTGGCGTCGCGCAATCACGTCTTTCGATCGTTCATCGGACTGGGCTACTACAGCTGTCTGGTGCCGCCGGTGATCCAGCGCAACATCCTCGAGAACCCGGCCTGGTACACGGCCTACACGCCGTACCAGGCCGAAGTGGCGCAAGGCCGGCTCGAGGCGCTGCTCAACTATCAAACGATGATCATCGACCTTACCGGTCTGCCGATCGCCAATGCGTCGCTGCTCGACGAGGCAACGGCGGCGGCCGAGGCGATGATGATGTCGCATGCGATCAAGGGAGCGGCGGGCAAGAACACGTACGTCGTGTCCGAGGAGTGTTTTCCGCAGACGATCGAAGTGGTGCGCACGCGGGCGCGGGCGCGCGGGATCACCGTCATCGTGGGGAACCACCGCACGGCGACGTTAGGCAGCGACGTGTTCGGCGCGCTGGTGCAGTATCCGACCGCGGACGGCGCGGTGGTCGACTACCACGCGTTCGCCGAGCGCGTCCACGCGGCAGGCGGGCTGCTCACCGCCGCCGCCGATCCGCTCGCGCTCACACTGCTGGCGCCGCCGGGCGACTGGGGCGCAGACGTGGCCGTCGGGTGTACGCAGCGGTTCGGCGTTCCGTTAGGCTTTGGCGGACCGCACGCGGCGTACTTCGCGACGCGCGACGAGTTCAAGCGCCAGATTCCGGGCCGCATCATCGGCGTCTCGCGCGACAGCGAGGGCCGGCCGGCGCTGCGCATGGCGCTGCAGACCCGCGAGCAGCACATCCGCCGCGAGAAGGCGACGAGCAACGTCTGCACCGCGCAGGTGCTGCTCGCGGTGATGGCCAGCATGTACGCGGTGTGGCACGGGCCGGCGGGTCTCGAGCGCATCGCGGCACGCGCCCACCGCTTCGCCGAGACGGTCGCCGAAGGGTTGCGGCGTCTGGGCTACGGCGTCCGGCACGACGTGTTCTTCGACACGGTCTGCGTCGAGTTGCGCGACCACCGCCTCGCCGACGTGCTGCGCGAGGCGCGCGCCAAGCAGCTCAACATGCGCGTGATCGACGAGCACACCGTGGGCGTCGCCATCGGCGAGAGCACCCTCCTCGAGGACGTGAACGATCTCTTCGCCGTATTCAACTGCGGCCTGCGGCCGGAGTTCACCGCATCCGACGTCGCCGAGAGCGTGGATGACCGGTTCGACGAACGCTTCGCGCGCACCACGGCGTACCTCACGCATCCGGTGTTCAACAAGTACCACTCGGAAACCGAGATGCTGCGCTACATGCGCAAGCTCGAGTCGCGCGACCTGTCGCTCACCCATTCGATGATTCCGTTAGGCTCGTGCACCATGAAGCTTAACGCGACCGCCGAGATGCTGCCGATCTCGTGGCGCGAGATCAACCGGCTGCACCCGTTCGCCCCCCGCGAGCAGACCGACGGCTACTCGGTGCTGTTCGAGCGGCTGGAGCACGCGTTGGCGGAGATCACCGGATTCCCGGCCGTGTCGCTGCAGCCTAACGCTGGGTCGCAGGGCGAGTACGCGGGCCTGCTCGTCATCCGCGCCTACCACGAATCGCGCGGCGACGGGCACCGCGACGTGTGCCTCATCCCGCAGTCGGCGCACGGCACCAACCCGGCGAGCGCGGTGATGGCCGGCATGTCGGTCGTGGTCGTGCGGACCGACGAGCGCGGCAACATCGATCTCGCCGACCTCCGGGAGAAAGCGGCCGCCAATGCGCCGCGCCTCGCCGCGCTCATGGTGACGTATCCGTCCACGCACGGCGTGTTCGAGGAAGGCATTCGCGACCTCTGCCAGATCGTGCACACGAACGGCGGGCAGGTCTATATGGACGGCGCGAACATGAACGCCATGGTCGGCCTGTGCCGGCCCGCCGACATCGGCGCTGATGTCTGCCACCTGAACCTGCACAAGACCTTCTGCATCCCGCACGGCGGCGGCGGTCCCGGCATGGGGCCCATCGCGTGCGCCGCGCATCTCGCGCCGTTCCTCCCGGGCCATCCGCTCGTGCGCGTCGGCGGCACCGAAGCGATCGGCCCGGTGTCGGCGGCGCCGTGGGGCAGCGCGAGCATCCTGCCGATCTCGTACATGTACATCGAGCTGATGGGCGGCGAAGGGCTAACGCGGGCGTCGAAGGTCGCGATCCTCAACGCCAACTACATCGCCAAGCGTCTCGACGAATATTATCCGGTGCTCTATCGCGGCAGCCATGGCACCGTCGCACACGAGTGCATCATCGATCCGCGCGCATTCAAGCAGAGCGCTGGGGTGGACGTGGAAGACATCGCCAAGCGGCTTATGGACTACGGCTTCCATGCGCCCACGGTCTCGTTCCCTGTCGCAGGTACGCTCATGATCGAGCCGACCGAGAGCGAATCCAAGGAGGAGTTGGATCGCTTCTGTGATGCGCTCATCTCGATTCGTGAAGAGATTCGCGACATCGAAGAGGGCCGGGCGGATCGCGCGGACAACCCGCTCAAGAACGCGCCCCACACGCTCGAGCGGGTATTGTCGTCGGATTGGTCGCGGCCGTACACGCGCGAGCAGGCGGCGTTCCCGGCGCCGTGGACCCGGGAGTGGAAGTTCTGGCCGTCCGTTGGGCGCGTGGAGAGCGCGTTCGGGGACCGGAATCTCGTGTGTTCGTGCCCGCCGATCGAGGAGTACGCCTCGGAAACGGCGTAGCGATCTAACGCGGAAACACCACGGGCCCGCGGCTCAGCCGTGGGCCCGTGCGCATCGGCTCCCGCTTATTCGCCGATGTGCTTCTTGTATTCTTCGGGACCGAGCAGCTGGTCTTGCTCGCCCGCATCCTTCACGCGCAGCCGAATCATCCAGCCTTCACCGTAGGGATCGGTGTTCACCAGCGCCGGTTCCTTGTCGAGCCGCGCATTCACTGCTTCGACCGTGCCGGCAAGCGGGGAGAACAACTCCGAAACGGCTTTCACCGCTTCGATCGTGCCGAAGACATCCATCCGGCCGAACGATTCGCCGACCTTGGGCAGCTCGACGTACACCACGTCGCCCAACTCACCCTGCGCATAGTCGGTGATCCCGATCTGCACGACATCGGAGTCGGCGAGCTTCTTCACGAATTCGTGTTCTTCGGTATAGAGCAGGTCGTTTGGAATGTTCGACACGAGCGCGCTGCCCAAAGCTGAAGTCGCGCGAAGTCTACCGGCGAGGCCGGAAGGCGTCAAGCACGGTGCTCCATCCGAGACGGGCATGCCGCTCTGTTTCCACTGGCATAGCGCGCCCGGTTCGGCTCGCCTCACTGTTCGTACGCAGGGTTGCTACCATGGTCTGCGATGCAGCGTTATGAGCGTCACACTCGTGGAGACAGTGTGAGGTGACGTCGCGATGTCCTCGCCGATGCTCCGCTGCGGCGCTTCGGTTATCAAACGTCCAGGCATGGCTAACGGGATGGGCGCCGTCAGTCGCCGCGGATATCCGCGGGCTCGAAAGGGACCGATCGATCGGCACGTCTAGCTGGATAACAGGAGTCTTTTTCTTGTTGCTCTGCCCGTCGTGTCCGTGCTTTGTCCGCGTCTTCATGAGCGTAGATGCTTCCGTTGGGCCGTCCACCGACGACCGATGTGGCCGACTGATTCGAGTCCCGTAGAGCGCGCGGTCTGCCGAGCCAAAGCCGGCATCTACGCTCATGAAGACGCGGACAAGGCACGGACACGATGGACACCGCACGGACCGCTTGGCTGCACACGACCAACGCGTTGACAGGCGGTCGGTCGAGCCGCGCGCCTAGTTGGTGAACGAGAGCGCCGTTTTGGGTGTCGCGCAGCATGTGTGTGCGCTGCAGCCGAGCGTTCCGCGCGGCTGACCGATTCCAACGGCTGGTTGGGGAGCGCAACTGGCAGCGGTGCGTCGGCTTGTTGCTTCGTTACGCCTACCTCAGTTAGGCATACGCGTACGATGTCCATTCCCGGGCGCGATCGCCGCTAACGCAATCTGATGAGGTCGCCGCGGCAACGCTGGCTCCAACGCGCCGTTGGCGATCAGGCCAGAGCGGTCTCCTGAGCGCTCGGGTCACGCGCGATCTCCTCCCACACTTCGCCCACACGCTCGGCCAACTGTTCGCGCGTCCCCGCATTCTCGATCACGAAGTCCGCGCGCGCCCGCTTGAGCTCGGCCGGCATCTGCGCAGCAATCATCTGCACCGCTTCTTCGTGCGACAACGCACGATCGCGCATGAGCCGCTCCAGTCGAATGGGACGCGGTGCGTCGACCAGGATGATGCGCGCGAACGATTCCGCGAGGCGGCGCTCGAACAGCAGCGGAATGTCGCACACCACCACGCGATCGCCGCGCGCCGCGGCGGCCGCGATTTCCACGTCGCGCAGTCGCCCAACTTCGGGATGCACGATCGCATTGAGCGCCTCGAGCTCGTCGGGCCGGTCGAATACCACGTGACGCAGCGCCGCGCGATCCAGCGAGCCGTCGGGCGACAACACGCCCGTCCCCCACCGCGCAACGATCGAGCGCAATGCAGACGTGCCCGGTTCGACTGCGCGACGCGCCAGAACATCCGCGTCAATCACCGTCGCACCACGCGCGGCAAACAGTTTCGCGACCGACGACTTGCCGCTCGCGATGTTCCCGGTGAGACCGATGAGCATCATCGATGCACCCTCGGACGCGTCCTCGTCGCCTGAATGTGCGGCGCCGACGTGCGCCGATCAGCTGCCGGCAGCGGAACACACGACGCCGTCGGCACGGAGCACCGAACACCGTTCCCCGGATTGCCGACGAAGTCTACCGGCACCGCGACAACCATCGTGCTGCTGAATGCAGCCGGCCTCTTGCACGCGAAGTGCGCCGTCGTCAAACCCGGCGGTCCGGCACTGCCGCAGGTGAACGCCCATGTCTCCCCGGACGATGTCTCGTTGAGGAAGACGAGCTCGAGACTATCCACCTGTGGATTCACGTTGACCAGAATCGAATCGGCGGTGGTGTCGACACTCAAACTGTCGAGGAACACGTCGCCGTTCGGGCCAAGCGCCGGCACCGAGTCCAGCGCGCTCGAGTTGAACTTCGAGTCGGACAAACTCACTGCGATCTCGTTCGCGCCGGCGAATGTCGTCTGAAACGCATAGAAGATTCCGTCGACCGTCGCCAGCGGCGGGAAGAACGTGTACGGCGACTCCATGTCCGGATTGCCGTTCACGAAATCCGTTGCCTCGAGCGATGTGAGATCGCCATCGCGGTCGCTCCCGATCAGATGGTAGCGAATCAGTCTCGACTCGACGACGCGTGCGGTGTCGAGTGTCGTGATCACCGGTGAATTATTACCCGCGGTGAGCACGACTGGTTGGGCAGCGACGACCTGACCGGGCCGAACCACCATGGTGCCAAGGAACTGCTGGTCCTGCACCGCGCCGTTGTTCAGCAACTCGAGGCTGACTTCGATCTCGCAGAACGGTCCCAGATCATCGGGTGGGAATCGATTGATGCACGATGACAGATCGAACTGAACCGTGAGATTCTGCGTTGCCGACGTGACAGGGAACGTGCCGTTGAACAGCGAGTCGAGCGCTTCCTCCGAGTCCGAGACGAACGATGCGATCGACACACGGATCGCTTCGCCGGGCGTGCCGTTCTGGAATTGGACGCTCAGCGAGACGCTGCCGGCATGCGGCTCCACGGGTGCGTCTTTCATGCATGCGGACGCGAGCAGCGCCACGGCGGCCACCCCGGATCGGGCGATTCGGTTCATGTCGAGCGTGTGTTGGTCATAGGTCGAGACGAGCGGCCAAGGTAGGGCAGGTCGCGTCTCGCTGTCAACCGGCCGCAACCAGAACGTATGAGTGTTCTAACGTTCGCGCAGCTACAGCAGCGGCACCTGTTCTTCGTCGCGACGGGGAACCTGATGACAGTGTCTGCAGCGCGCCTCGTACGACTCGTGTCCGCCGACCATGATGGTGGGCGAATCGTAGCGGGCCGGTTTGCCCCCCAGGAGTCGCTGATTTCGACTCGCTGCTCCGCCGCAGATAACGCAGATCGCGTGCAGTTTGTCGACGACCTCGGCAACCGCCATGAGCTGCGGCATGGCGCCAAATGGTTCGCCGCGGAAATCCGTGTCGGTACCGGCGACTATGACGCGAATGCCGCGCGCGGCGAGCACGGTTGCGAGCTCGACGATACCCGCATCGAGAAACTGCGCTTCATCGATCGCAACGACATCGACGAGCGGACTGATGCGCTGCGCGATCTGCAGGGATGCATCGACGGGCTCCGCGTCGACACTCCGGCCGTCGTGACTGACCACAGTGAGCGCGCCGTTGTATCGATCATCCAGGTGCGACTTGAACACTTGCACTTTCTTCCTGGCGATGATCGCGCGACGCACGCGCCGAATGAGCTCTTCGCTCTTGCCGCTGAACATCACGCCCGCGATGACTTCGATCCATCCCGAGCGCATCTGTCCGGGAAGAGCGCCCAGGTCGCTCACTCGTCGCGGCGTCGCGAGGGTCCGCGATCGCGCGTGCCGGGGCGTCGCGGGAAACTGCCGCGGGGACGCCCAACGGAGCCGCCGGCTGCGCCTCGTGCCGGACGTTCGCGGCGTTCCCCCCGGTCGCGCCGTTCGCCGCGCGCCGCGCCGTCGCGCGGCGGGCGCTCGCGGTCGAGTCGCGCGTTCACGCGGCGACCGCGGATGTTGACGCCGGCCAGCGCTTCGATCGCGCGTGCGGCGTCGGCGGCATCCAGCTCGACGATCGAGTGGTTCTCCCGGATTTCGATGCGGCCGATGCGCGATCCGGCCAGACCCGACTCGTTGGCGATCGCGCCGACGAGATCCCGGGCCGACACGCCGTCGCGTTCGCCGACGTTGATGAAGACGCGCGCCGGGCCGCCGGTCGGGGCGCTCCGCCGCGTCGGCGCCTCGCTGCCCGGCGCTGCGTTAGGAACGGCGTTGGGCACAGCGTTAGGCGCCAGGTTGGGCGCAGCGTTGGGCACGGCCGGCGGACGACGCCGCTCGCGCTCCAGCACCACCAGCGCCGCCGCCGCCACCGACGCGGCATCGAAGTCGCCGAACAATGGCTCGATCGCCAGGAGCTCCCGCACCGGCAGCCCCGCCGCCAGCACCGCCCGCAGCTCGTCCCGCACCCGCTCGTCGCTCGACCGCGCCGCCACAATCGACACATCGAGCGAAAATGGCGACAACTGCGCGCCGCCGGCCAGCGATACCAGCGCCGGCAACTGCCGCGGCTCCACCATCGCCACCACCTGGTTCGGCGCCGATGCAGCAAGCGCCTCCAACTCCGACCGGGACGGCGGCAGATCGTATAAAACTACGAGCGCCGCCGATGACGGCGCCTCCCGCACCACCCGCACCGCGTCGTCCTCGCCGTAGCCCAAGGTGCGCAGCACGTCCCGCACCTCGCGCGCACTCTCCGCAGATCGGATGAAAATCGCCGCGCTCGGTGCATCGAGTGCATCCAGTACGCCGCGCAGCGCAACGCCGCGCACATCGGCGCCCCGACCCGTCACCACGTACCGGACCGCGAGCGATACCGGCGCCTCGGACATCTCCACCGCTGCCACCCGGCGCGGACGACGAGCATAACGCTCGACCAGCGCTTCGACCTCCGGCGTGACCCGCGTCGCCACCACCGTGCGCGCCGAATCCTTCGGCATCTCGCCCATGAGCGCCTCGAGCGCCGGCGTTCCACCCAAGTCCACCAGAAGATCAGCCCACGCAATCACCACCGCCCGCACATCGTCGAGCTTGAGCGCCGCACGCCTCACCAACCCCAACAGCTGATCGCTCGGGCCAACCACAATTGGCGCCTGTCGCGCCGCAAGCAATCGCGCCGCTCGCGCCGCACTCGTCGCGACCACGGCGCGCGGGGCGTCCACATCTGCACCCGATTCCAGGATGGCCCGGCCAATCGCCACCGCACTCTCGCCGTCGGACGTAATCACAACGGCGCGCGGCCCACGTATCACCTGATCCGCTGTCTCGAGAGCACCAATCTGCTCGAGCACCGGGCCCATGAACTCGCCAATGGCCGCCGAATCGCCCGGCAGCACGTACATGACATTCTGATTGCGCGAGACATTCACTCGCTCGCGCGCCGGTTCCGCGTTCCCATGCTCCAAGACGTCGCTCCTCGAATTTTCAATGGCGTCACGAGTGCGACGCAACTAAAGTATAGCAGACGAGCCATCCGCCCTCCAACACAGGAAGTCGCAGTGCCCGAGATGACCGTTCGCCGCGCGTTCGTGCCGTCGCCGAACATCGCCCAGCTCAAAGAATCCGCCACCATCGCCGTCTCCGCTCGCGCGAAAGCGCTGCGCGCGGCAGGACGCCGCGTCATCGACCTGGGCGCCGGCGAACCGGATTTCGACACGCCCGAATTCATTCGTCGAGCAGCGCAGCGAGCCATAGATGCCGGCGCCACCCACTACACAGCCACCGAAGGAATCTTGCCCCTGCGCGAAGCTATCGCCGCGCAAGCCAACGCCGACTATCGCGGTGACGATCGTGTGACGCCTGGTGATATCGTCGTCTCAACCGGCTCCAAGCAATCACTGTTCAACGCGTGCTTCGTACTGTTCGGACCCGGCGACGAAGTGCTCATCCCCACGCCAAGCTGGACGAGCTACTACGAAATGGTCACGCTCGCACGCGCAGACGCAGTGCCGGTCATGGGCGACCCGGACAACGGCCTCAAAGTGAACGCGGAATCCCTCGCCCAAGCGGCAACACCGGCAACCAAGGGAGTCATGCTCAACTCCCCGTGCAATCCGACCGGCGCCGTGTACGATCGCGCTGAGCTCGAATCCATCCTCGCCCTCGCCGATGAACGCGGCTGGTGGGTCATTAGCGACGAAATCTATCGGCGCATCGCGTACGCCGGTGTCGCAACGTCCATCCTCGAAGTGGCGGGCGCGCGAGACCGAGTCGTCCTCGTCGACGGCGTCGCCAAAGCATACGCAATGACCGGATGGCGAATCGGCTGGGCCATCGCTCCCCGACCCGTCGCCCAAGCGATGGGCGCACTACAGTCGCACACCACGTCTAACGCAGCGGCGGTCTCACAGCACGCCGCCCTCGCGGCGCTCTCCGATCGCGCCCGGGCCGACGAAACCATTGCGCACATGGTCGGCGAGTTCGAGCGACGCCGCGATGCAGCGCTCGCCATGCTCGCCGGCGAGCCGGGCATCGGCGTCATTCCGCCCGACGGCGCATTCTACCTGTACCTCGATGTCAGCGCGACGCGCGGTGACTCACGCACAGGCGCAGGCAGCGCCTTCGCACAGCACCTGCTCGAACATCACGACGTCGCAGTCGTCCCCGGCACGGCATTCTACACGCCCGACTGGGTGCGCCTCTCCTACGCCGCGCCACTCGACCAAGTGGTCACAGGCGTGCAACGCACCGTCTCGGCCTTCCGCGAAATGATTTCATAACGACTCGCAATCGAATGATCCTCTAGTCACGGCGCGAGGAGACGATATCTTAGCGCGAGAGACGCGCCCTCCGCAGCAATTCGGTGAAGCATAAGCGGGCCGTCGCTAACGCCTGCGCAGGAGGCCCGAGTGAACGTCACCGTGCAGATCGAACCAGCCACCGACATTCCCTCGGCCGTCGAGTATCGCTGGGATACGGACACCGCGATTCTGACCGCGAGTCTCGCAGATTCAACGTTCGCTCACGGCGCCTCAGGCTCCGTCGAGCTCGCCGGATCCGATGGCTCGTGGGTCATCCTCGATGTGCGCGGCGGTCGAATCCACGGCGTCGAAGTCGCGGTGTGGCCCGACGTGAAGAAGCTATCGTCGCTGCGCGTGCCCGCCGACACATCCCGCGGCCGGTTGCTTGTTCCATCCGCTGGATCCAAAGGCGGCGTCGCAATGATGCAGATGGACACGACACTGATCGCCGAATCCGATCAGTCCGAACAAACCATCCACTTCAGACTCGGCGCCGGCCGCCTCGCACGCACCGTGTGCATCGCGCGCGATATCCTGGTCGATCTCGACGACAACGACACCATCCGCGGCATCTGGCTGCTCAACGTACCACCATTCCCCGGCGACGAATGATCACCACGATCGTGCTCATCAAGTGCGATCCCAAAGAGATCCCACACTGCGCCACACGATTGGCGGGAATCGACGGGGTCTCCGAGGTCTATTCGGTTTCGGGCGAGTGGGACCTCGTCGCCATCGTCCGCGTCCCAGAATACGAACGCATCGCGCAGGTCGTGACCGAGGAATTCGCAAAGGTCCCCGGCATCGATCGCACACAGACGCTCACCGCGTTCCGCGCGTACTCGAAAAGAGATGTGGAAAGCGCGTTCGGAGAGTGACAGCAAAACGGCCGGAAACACTCGGCCGTTAGATCAATCCAGGCACCACTTGGTGCGCGTCCGATACGTCTCGTCCCACTTCCCATCTTTCCACGAAAGCACGGACAGGAACGTATCACCGCCGAACATCCAGCCTTCGAGGAAGATCTCGTCAACACCATCGCCGTTGACATCGAGATGGTCGAAGTAACGGCGGAAACTCGAGGACGCCAACGGACCCTGCACGCGATGCGTGTACGTCGGATGATACTCGGTTGCGTTCGAATCGCGGTCCGCGATCAAGATGAGATGCGTCGTCGTCTCCTGCGTCGACGCAGGATTCTCAGCCGCCGGATCGATGAACGCCGCCACGATCGTCGGCCACGGACCGTTCCCACTCGGGAACGCTACCGCGCGAAAGTCGAGGGAATCGAGCGTCACCTTCGAGATGCCAACCGTTTGGGCAACCTGCTCCCCAATCGCTCGCGCTATACGCTCCACATCCGCACTCGGCATCGCCTTCACGGCCCGAGCGTGGCCAAGCGCGGCACTCGATGCGAGATATTCTACCGTGAACGTCGACTTCGATCCCTGACCGGTCATGCGCACCGCAGCCATCGGCGTCAACAACTGACACCCAGGCAGCGAGTACAGCGCATCGTCCTTCTCCCACATTCCCCGACGTATGTCGACCGTCCCCGTCGCGCGACCATCCTCATACAAGGAGTACGACTTCGAGCTCCGCAGATACTCCGCATCTAATTGATGCCAGCCGACCGAATCGAGCACGATCTGCTGTAACTGGCCGCTTCTGATCGCCGCGATGGGAATGATGCGCGGATCCGTCGCGTCGCCGAACACCTCGAATAAGAGGTCGGGATGCGAACGCACATCCAGCTCGGGACCCGACGGCGTGCTGTGCCGCGCGGCGCCAGAGCGCCGGGATGCATGCGCCTTGGAGCAAGCCGACACGACCAGACCGACAGTCGCGATCCGAGCCAGTTGTCTCACCACACACACGATGGAGTTGTTCACTGGGCGGGAATCCCGCGGTTGGGCGCGCGGGTCTCGGTTGTGCAGACGCAGTAGCTATCTGGAAGTGCCGGCGCACGACCAGCCACCGGCTATGCAGATGGACGCGGAGCCGAGGCGCAATGCAACCGATGGCGCCGCGGCGCTTCGTAGGGCGGCGCCGCGAAGGCACACGGAGCAAACCAGCGTCCAACGGTGTACCTATCGCCTGTCATCAACAGGTCTTTACATGTCCTTTGCGAGGCGCGGCTGGCCGCGTGTTCCATCAGTTGGGCAGGCCACCGCGCGCCTCCGAATCGTTGCGCTCGGGCTCGCGTGCGCCCTCACACCCGGCGTCGCACGCGGCCAAACGTCCAACATCGTGCTCCGCATCAAACCCAAGGTCGGCGACACCCTGTACACCCGATTCGAGCAGGACGTGTCGATGAAAGGCACCGTCCACATCCACGGCGCGGACACCACGATGACCATGCACACGTCGCTGCTCCTCCTGTCACGGGTGTTAGTCCAGGGCAGCGACGAGACCGGCACTACCATCACCACCATCACGGATTCCGTCTCACTCATATCCGACGGGCAACCCGCGGAGCCCGAAGAAATTCGACGCGCAATGGAAGGCCAACGCGTGCGGCTGCACATCGCTCCCGATGGCTCAGCAGCGGTACTCGAAGTGCCACCGCAACTCTCCGCCGACATCCGCGCAGTCGTCTCAGGCATGCCGGCCACGCTGCCCGATCGCCCAGTGAGCGTGAATCAAACCTGGCAGCGCCAGACGTCACTCCCCGTCGTCGGTGACTCCAAGGGCTACGCCGCCGTGCTGCGCGCCACCTACCGCCTCGATTCGCTCTCGAGCGACGGCACACTCGCGTTCGTGTCTATGGAAGGCACCATCACACGCGACCCCGGCGCTCGACCGCGCTCGAATGGTCTCCGCGTCAGCTCTTCGGGTAAAGTGAAGGGCGTGCTGTGCGTCGACCGACGGCGCGGCTGGTGGATCGACGCCCGCGCGACGATTGGTCTCGTGTCCACGCTGGTCCCCGCCGCAGGAGCGAGCGCCACCCCCGTGCGAATGCAGACCGATATCACACAGCACATGCACACCGCGAGCGTGCACTGAGCACGCACCTCGGCTAGTCCCCTCTCTGCTGTAGCGGTAGCTTTCGGCGTGCGCCTCGTACACCTGGCCGACTTGCACCTCGGTTTCCGGCAGTATCACCGGCTCACGCCCGAGGGAATCAACCAGCGCGAGGCCGACGTCGCGTTCGTCTTCTGTCGCGCGATGGACCGCGTGATCGCGCTCAGACCCGATGTAGTGCTCATCGTGGGCGACGTGTTTCACTCCGTGCGCCCGATGAACGCCGCCATCATCGAGGCCTTCTTCCAGCTCCAACGCGTACGACTCGCCTTGCCCGAAACCGAGGTCGTCATCGTGGCCGGCAACCACGATCGGCCGCGCGCCAGCGAAACGGGAAGTATCCTCGAGCTGTTCCGGCGCATCGACGACTACGTCCACGTCGCGACCACGAACCTCGAGCCGATTCCGCTCAGGCTGCACGACCTCTCGGTGCTCCCGGTCCCGGACCTGCCGGCTGGGGCACCGCTGCCGGAGTTCCAGCCGGACTCGAGCAGGCGGTACAACGTCGTCGCGATGCACGGCGAAGTGGAAGGCATGCTTCCGCCTAACTTGGCCTATCCGGACAAACCGTCCCGGCCGGTGCCGATCGAAACGATCGGTCCCGAGCGGTGGAACTACGTGGCCCTGGGGCACTACCACGTACATAAGAAAATGGCCCCGAATATGTACTACTGCGGCTCGCTCGAATATCTCCCGCCTAACATGTGGAGCGAGATGTACGAGGAGCGCGCAGCCGGCGTGCCGGGGAAGGGATTTATCGAGTACGACCTCGACGCCGGCACGCATCGGTTTCACCCCATCGCCGGTGCCCGCCGGTTGGCCGAATTGCCGTCGATCCTGGCGCGTGGGCTGTCGGCGGCGGATGTGGACGCCGCGATTCGCGAGCGCGTGGACGCGTGCGAGGGCGGTATCGACGACCGCGTCGTGCGGCTCGTGCTCCGGGAGGTGCCGCGCCACGTGGTGCGCGAGCTCGACCACCGCGCGCTGCGCGAGTACAAGCGCCGAGCATTGCACTTTCATCTCGACGCACGGAAGCCGGACACCGTCCGGCTGACGCTGAACGCCGCCGGCGGCCGCCGGGCCACGCTGCGCGAGATGGTGGAGACCTACCTGGGCCGCCGGCCGATCGAGTCCGATCTCGACCGCGCCGCGCTGGTTGCGTTAGGCCTGGAGTATCTCGACGCCGCCGACGGGGCGTCCGAGCAGGCGTGGGGCCCGGCGGCCGCCGGCCCGGCGGCGGACGGACCGCGGTAGTGCGCCTCAACCGGATCGCCCTCGCGAACTTCCGCCAGCACGCGGACACCCGGATCGACTTCGACGCCGGCCTGACGGGCATCATCGGGCCTAACGGATCGGGCAAGACGACGATCCTCGAGGCGCTCGCGTGGGCGATCTACGGCAATACCGCGGCGCGCGGTACGCGCGAGTCCATCCGCTTCAACCGCGCCGCGCCCCGCGCCACCGTGCGCGTCGAGCTCGACTTCGAGATGGCCGGCCACCGCTACCGCGTGGTCCGCGGTCTCACCAACGCCGAGCTCTATCTGGACGGCGCGGCGACGCCGATTGCGAACTCGATCAGCGGCGTGACCGAGATCCTCACGCGCAAGTTGGGCATGACGCGCGACGAGTTCTTCAACACGTACTTCACCGGACAGAAGGATCTGAGCGTGATGGCGGCGATGAAGCCGACGGAGCGCGGACAGTTCCTCTCACACGTGCTGGGGTACGAGCGGCTGCGCGATGCCCAGAAATTGGCGCGCCTGCATCTCACCGAGCTCCGCTCCCAGATCACCGGCATCCAGCAGGGCATGCCGGACGCGGAGCAGGTGGCGAAGCAGCTCGACGACGCGCGCCGGCGTTTGGCGTCCACGCTTCGCGCCGCGCAGGCGGCGCGGGAGGTGCGAACGCGGGCGCAGGCGGCGTTCGACCGTGTACGGCCGCGGTGGGAGCTCGTGCAGCGCGAGCGCGACGCGCTCCAGGCCCTGCTCGCCGAGCTGCGAGGTGCGGAGGGCGAGGAAGCGGGTCTCGCCCGTGACGCCGAGCGTCTGGCCCGGGAGTTAGGCGGAATCGCGTCGGCGAAAGCCGAGCGTGAGGCGTTGGCCGCCGAGCTCATTCCGTATGCCGCGCTGCACGCCGAATTCCAGCACCTCGAACTGCTGGCGCGCGAGGATGGCAAGCGGCAGTCGCTCGTCGCATCGCGCGCGCTGCTCGAGGACGAGTTGGCGAAGCTGCACGAGCGTCGGGCGCGCCTCGACACCGCACCGCGTCTCGAGGAGGAGGCAACGGTCGCGCTCGAGGAGAAGCGCGCATCGCTCGAGCAGTTGGATGGCCGCGTGGAGGCGCGCCGCACCGAGTGGGTGCGGGACCGTCAGGAAGCGGAGACCAAGCGCCAGGCGTTGCGCGACCAGTACGCTGAGCTCAAGCAACAGCGCGACCGGCTTGCCGCCGCCGGAGAAGATGGAGCCTGTCCCACGTGCGCACGCCCGCTCAAGGGCACGCTGCGTCTGGTGCTGGAGTTGCTCGACGGTCAGCTCGAAACGGTGATGGTCGACGGCAATTACTACAAGGGCCGGATGGAGCAGTTGCTCGAGATGCCCGCCGATCTTCGGGAGATGGACGAGCAGCGCCGCGCGGCAGCCGATGAGGTGAAGGCGCTCGAGCGGCGGCTGTTCAAGGTGCAGCACGCGGTGCAGGAGTTGGCACAGTTAGGCGGGGAGACCTCGGCCAAGAGCGATCGCATCGCCGCGCTCCGCAGCGAGCTCGAGACCATTCCCGCCGGATACGATGCCGAGCGTCATGGCGTCGTGCGCCGCGAGCTCGATCGGTTGATGCCGCTCGATGCCAAGGCGACGCGGCTCGGCGCGCAGATCGAGCGGGAGCCGGCGTTGCTGCGCGAGCGCGCGCAGCTGCATGACGCCGAAGCGGCCTTGCGCGCGCGCATCTCGGATCTCCGGGCGCGGCAGGCGGCGCTCACGGTGTCCGAGCACCAGTACGCGGCGCTGCGTGACGAGCATGCCAAGGCCGCCGCCGACGTGCACGCGTCCGAGCTCGCCGCCGCGACGGCCGAGAGCGAGCTCGCGTCGGCGGAGGCCGCGGAGGCGCAGGCCAGGCACGCGGCGGCCGAGCTCGAGGAGCGGAAGCGATTGTTAGGCGAGCTCAACGTGCGTCGACGCCTGCACGAGGAGCTCGACCGCGCGTACACCGATCTCCGCAATTCCCTCAACTTCCAACTGCGCCCCGAGTTGTCCGAGTTGGCGAGCGGGTTCCTCGATGACCTCACGGCCGGCCGGTACACGGAGCTCGAGCTGGACGACCAGTACAACATCGTCGTGCTCGAGGATGGCGTTGCCAAGCCGGTGATCTCGGGCGGCGAGGAGGACCTTGCCAACCTGGTGCTGCGGCTGGCGATCTCGCAGATGATCGCCGAGCGTTCGGGGCAGCCGTTCTCGCTGCTCGTGCTCGACGAGATTTTCGGATCGCTCGACGACGCGCACCGCACGAGCGTCCTGGAACTGCTGCGCGGGCTGCACGACCGGTTCGAGCAGGTGATTCTCATCACGCATATCGAGTCGGTGCGCGACATGCTCGACCAGGTGGTGACGGTGCGCTACGACGCGGCGACGGGCGCGTCGGTGGCGAAGCGCGACGACCGGCAGTTGCCTAACGGCGGCGGCCCGGCGGGCGCGCCGGAGCTCGCGGCCGCGGGAGCGGCAGACTGATGGCCGTGGCGCGGTCGTGGCGGACGGGCCACCATCCCGAGGGGCCGCATCGGGCGCGCGTCGAGGACATTCCGGCGCTCAACCAGGTGTTCAGCGACAGCTTCACGGAACGGTATCGCCGGGACGGCATGGTCGGCGTGCGCGTGCCGTACTTGAATCCGCTCATCTGGCGCTACGCGATCGAGGACGCAGGCGCGGGTGCGCTCCTGTGGCGCGACGAGCGCGGCGAGATCGTGGCGTTCAACGTGGTGCACTGTTCGGGCAGCGAGGGGTGGATGGGTCCGCTGGCCGTGCGGCCCGAGAGCCAGGCGGCTGGAGTGGGGAAGGAGATCGTGCGGTCGGGCATCGCGTGGCTCGAGCGGGCGCGCGCGTCCACGGTGGGTCTCGAGACGATGCCGCGGACGATGGACAACATCGGCTTCTATTCCTCGCTGGGCTTCGTGCCGGGCCGGTTGACGATCACGGTAACGCTGGATGGCGCGCACGCGGAGCACGCGCCGCTTCTGTTAGGCAGAATGGCCACGCGCGACCAGCACGAGGCGTTGGACGAATGCCGCGCGCTCGTCGACGGGTTGCTCGCCGGCTACGATTTCACGCGCGAGCTGGTGCTGACGGAAGAGCTGGGGCTGGGCGACACGGTGCTGTTCCGCACCGGCAGCCGCCTGACGGGGTTCGCGCTGTGCCATACCGCTCCGTTAGTCGAGGGCCGGTCGCGTGAGGAGACGCGCGTGCTCAAGCTCGTGCTTGCCCCGGGCGCCGATCTGGGCGGCGCCGTGATCGCGCTCGCCGATTACGCGCGGCGCAGCGGCACGCGCCGCGTGGCCTTCCGGTCGCAGACCGACTATCTGCATGCCTACCGCACGCTGATATCGTTAGGCGGACGGGTGCGCTGGACCGACCTGCGCATGACGCTGGCCGAGCATCCGGAGCCGGTGGCGGCGGAAGGCGTGGTGTGGAGCAACTGGGAGATTTGAGCGGCCGGGACCGTCCGCCCGAGTCGGCCTAACGGACGAGCGATCAGCCTCGGCGCGGCCTGTCCAACGACAGCATGATGCCTGAGATGATCTCCCGACCCGGGACGAGACGCCACGGGCCGTTGCGACATCGTGCCTGCAGGACATCGACCTGGATCGACCCGCGATACCGACCGGCTTGGGCGCGATAAATCACGTGCGTCAGATCGTCGCGCTCCAGTACGCATCCGAACACCCGGTACGGGCCAACGGGCCGTCCAATCGCTTCCAGGAACAGAGCGCAAAACTGCACCGGTGCAAGCGCGACGAGCTCGGCGAGCGTTGGCGAGTCGCGAAATGCCTCCAAGCGCTCATCTGCAAAGCGCTCGATCTTCGCCGGATCGAGGCCGCCCTTCGTGCTCACCCATACGCCATGCCCTGTTCCTGCGCGAGTCGCATGGCATCGCGATGTTCGATCCACGCGACCACGGACGTGAGTTTGCTCGAACGCAGTTCGCCGGCGGCCTCGTCGTCAATGAGTTCGGCGGCCGCCCTCCAATCATATTTGTGGAGCGCATCAAAAAACTGGCGGGCGACGGCTGTAGGGTCGGACGGGTCGTCAGTCACAAGCACAGCGGTTGTTGGACGGCCCACGCGCTCGTGGGAACGGACACCGTAGCGCGGTCATACAGGCCTTCGAGTCCGAAACTGCGAAACAGCCTGTCGCCAGTATGTCCCGGATCGTTTCAGAAGTACATAGCGGGGCGGGACGGCGATGACGTTGGGCGCACGTGCGGCCAATGAATCCGGCCGGTATCGAACCCCGCGGGCACGGGGCCGCGGTCGCCGCGAATGGCCGCACAGGTGCGAGCGCGGTACATTACCGGCGAATGCTCCAGACCGCGGAAGTCGCGTCCGTTAGGCGCGCGCCCATGCGCCCTCACCACAGCGCGTGCCACGCCTCGCTCGCCGTGATGCTCCGCAAGTATGTCAGCTCCTCCGGCGCGAACGGCGTCGGCGCCAAGCCAAACGTGATCCACACACGCATGTCGCCCACCGTATTGTCGATCGCCAGCAGCTCGAGCAGGCTCGTGGTTACCGGCGGGTGCGGCAGCACCCGTTGCGCGGCGGCGATCACCGGGTGAAGCAGCGCCACCGGGACAGGAATCAACACCCGCTGCGCGTGCATCGCGAGCAGCACCCGCTCGATCATCTGCTTGAGCGTCAACGCCGCCGGACCGCCCACCGGATACGTCTGCCTAACGCTGTCCTCTCGCTCCAGCGCCACCCCGATCACCCGCGCCACGTCGTCCACCGCCACCGGTTGAAACCTCGCTGCGCCGCCGCCCGGCACCGGATACACCACCGGCGACAGCCGGACCAGCCGCGCGAGCACCGTCACGAACTCGTCTTCCGGCCCGAAGATCACCGACGGCCGCAGCACCGTCCAATCGAGCCCGCTCGCCACCACCGCGTCCTGCGCCGCGCCCTTGCTGCGCAGGAATCGGTACGGCGATGCGCTCGACGCACCATTCTGCGACATGTGCAGGAATCGCCGTACGCCCGCTCGGCGCGACGCGTCGAGCAGTGCAATCGTCGCGGCGGCATTCACATCTTCGTAAGACTCGCCGCGCTTCTCGATCGCGATCGCCGCCAGATGCACCACCGCATCCACACCATCCACAGCGGCGCGCACCGTGTCCGAGCTGCGCAGATCGCCCAACGCGAGATCGACGGCAATGCCGGCCAATCGCCGGTCGGCCTTGGTGGGGCTGCGCACGAGCGCGCGCACCTTCCATCCGCGGCGCGCGAGCTCGCGACATGTGTGGGAGCCGACGAGACCCGCTGCGCCCGTCACGAGCACGACACCTTTGCGCGGCTCCTCCGCGGTTACCGCCTGAGGCGCGGGTTGCGCTGCTGGACCGCCGGCCGTCGCCATGGGAACGTCCTCCATTGGTCCACCTCCTTCGAATCGTGACCAGCGTTCGACTCGCGATCTTCGTCGTCACGTACGTCCTGATTGCTGCACAGCAAGTCCCGGGCGTGCGCTTGAACCGGCCGGCGGCATCGCTCCTCGGCGCGGTCGCCATGGTGGTCCTGGGCGGCCTGTCGCCGAGTGCCGCCTACGCAGCAATCGACATCGATGTGATCGTGTTCCTGCTCGGCGTCCTCCTGCTGGTCGCTTATCTCGAGCTCGGCGGATTTTTCGAGTGGGCGGCAGTGTGGATTGCGCGGCGCTTTCGATCGCCGCACGCGTTGCTCGCGGGCATCATCGTGGCCAGCGGGCTCCTGTCCGCCGTTTTTCTCAACGACACGGTCTGTCTGGTGTTCGTGCCGCTCGTTCTGGCCGCGCTGGAGCCCCTCGGCACGCGTCCGCTGCCCTACCTGTTGGGCATCGCGTTCGCCGCCAACGTGGGAAGCGCGATGACCATCACGGGCAATCCGCAGAACATGCTGATCGGGATCTCGAGCGGCATCGCCTACCGCGATTTCCTGGCGCTGCTCGTCCTGCCGTCGTTAGGCGGGCTGGCCATCGTCTACGGCGTCCTGGCGGTGCTCTTTCGTCGCGATCTGGCGCGCCCCTTCCCATCCGTTGCCGCGCCGCCGGCCGGCCGGCCGATGGATCGCGGGCTCGTCGCCCGCGCGCTCGTGTTGTTCGCCGGCGCGCTCGCGGCATGGCTCGCGGGACTGTCGCTGCCCGTGGTGGCGATCACGGCGGGCGCGCTCATGATCGCGGTCGGCAACCGCGACCCGGCGGCCGCGTTCGCCAACGTCGAATGGTCGCTGTTGTTGTTCTTCGCGGCGTTGTTCGTGGTGATGCGCGGGGTGGAGTCGGCGCCGGTGTTCGTGGATCTCACGTCGCGCGCCGCGTCGACGCTGCACGGCGCGCCGTGGCACGACGCCGCGGTGACGAGCGCCGCGATGACGGCGCTCTCGAACCTCGTGTCCAACGTGCCGGCGGTGATTCTCTGGCGTCCGGTGGTGCCGCAGCTGCCTAACGCACGGTTCATCTGGCTCGTCATGGCGATGAGCTCGACGTTCGCCGGGAACCTCACGCTGCTGGGATCGATGGCCACGCTGATCGTGGCCGAGCGCGCCGCGGCGCGCGGGGTGGCGCTGCGATTCGGCGACGTGCTCAAGGCCGGCGTGCCGGTGACGCTCCTAACGCTGGCCTGGGGCGTCGTGATGCTGGTCTGGCTCGCGCGCTGATCGCCCGCGGCGCCCGCGCGCGCTACGACTTGCGTTGTCGCTCCTCGGCGTCGCGCTTGGCCACGTAGCGTTCCCACGCATCCCAGGTGCCGCCGGCCACGATGCGCCAGATGAGAATGAACAGACCGAGCGAGAGGAAGAGATGCACCCAGCCCGGTCCGGAAAATGCGAACACCATCACAGCCCAGAACCCGAGCATTGCGATCGCGACGGGATATGCCGCGACGTACAGCAATCGTTTCTTCTCGACGGTCGTCATCTGAATTGACTCGCTTCTGAGTGAACGCTACATTCCGATCGGCAATGGGACGAAGAGCTCACATTTTTGAGCCAACAAGTCTCTCGGGTGGGTTCGATAAGCTTTGTTTGACGTCATGCCCCAGTGCGGGGAAGGCGAAAGGCAGGGTGAGGACCTCATACATTCGACGGGGCTTCAAAAAACCTCTTCGTTCCAACTTCTCGAGCCCCACTCCGGTGGGGCTCTTTTTTGTGCTCGACGCACCCGCTGTGTCGCAGCGTTTCTCGTGTTACGACGCGACGCCTTCCACCCGCCGCCTCCCGCGAATGAGCTCCCAGAAGATGCGCGGCGCCGTCGGACGCTTCCAGATCCAGGAGCCGAGCATCGCGAGCGCCCACAGGGCATACACCAGAGCCACCTCTTCGCGCCATTCGGCAACCAGGAACTGGACCAGCCACAGCACGAAGAGTCCCGTCGCGTCCCACCAGTGCAGACGCATGCGCGACAACAGGAGCGCTGCCACCACGCTCTGAACCACGGTGAGCAGAATTTCCATCCGCTGCGTCGGATCGAGCGGCAGTGCGTGCGGCCCGCCGCGCGCGAACGAGAACACGATGGGAATCGTCGCCGCGAGCACGGTCCACTGATTGACGTTGCTCGACACCATGTTCATGAGCGCCATGGGCGCCGTGCGCACGCGCTTCGCCCAGTGGAATGCCGACACCTTCTCGGGGAACTCGCTGAGGAATGGCGCCACCCACTGCACGAAGACGAACTCGCTCACGCCGAACGTCGTCGCCACCGCCAGCATCGAATTGAGGAACGGATGCGCGGTAAAATAGATGAGGGCGCCGCCTAACAGAAACAGCGCGCCGATGGTGATCGGCTGCCACACGCCCGGCCGCGAGTATGCCCAACGCGATACGGCCGAAGCCTGATCGAGCGACTCTTCACTCTTGGGAGGAAACCGCCACAGGATCGCCAGGTACGCCACGTACATCGCGAGGAGCACGACCGCGTCGACGATGCCGATCGACGCTTTGTGCCAGATCCAGAGGAAGTACACGAGCGGCGGACCCGTCGCGATGACTTCCACCGAGTGCTCGTCGTGCAGATGGATCGGCTGGAACGCGCGCCCGTGTTTCCGCCGGCCCAACGCGGCCACGAAATAGATGAGCGGCCACCCGACCCCGATGAGCAGGCGCACGGCGCCGGTGAAATTCGCGATCGCCAGATGCGACTTGCAACCGGCCGGCGGCGCGGCGACGAAGCAGCTCACGGGATCGTGGCCCGCTTGCCATGCGATCACGGCTTCGACCGCGAGCTCGGGCAGCGTTTGGATCCACGCGAGGATGGCGAGGGCGAGTCCCTGCGCGATGAGGAACTGCGCCGCCTCGGCCGCCCACGCGACGAGGAATGCGCTGAGCAGCATGCTCGGGAACGTCCATGCCGCCGACCACGCTGCGCTGCTCACGGTCGCCGCCGTCGTCAGAGCGACCTTGACTTTCAACCGCCGCCGTCCGTATTAACAGAATTGCCTCGCTCGCGGGGCGGTTTCATGAGCGGAACATAGACGCGCGGCGCAGTCGGCTCAAGCGGTTCCATGGGAACCCAGGGCCGGCACGCCGCGTTCGTTCGACGCGTCTCATCATCCTTCTCCATGCCACGAGTCACCGTTACCCGCCGCCTCACGTTCAACGCGGCCCATCGTCTGCACAATCCGGACTTGAGCGACTCGGAAAACCGGTCACTCTTCGGGCCATGCAACAACGCCAACTGGCACGGTCACAACTACCGTCTCGATGTCTCGGTCGTCGGCGACATCGAGCCGACGTCCGGGTACGTGATGGATCTGAAGAAATTGCGCGACGTGGTAGAAGAACATCTCGTCGACAAAATGGATCATCGAAATCTGAACATCGACGTCGATTTCATGCAGGGCATCAACCCGACGGCGGAAAACCTCGTGGTCGCGTGCTGGAACGTGCTGGCTCCGGTGATGGGTCCGGCAACGCTCACGCGCCTGCGCCTCTGGGAGACCGACAACAATTATGTCGAATACGAAGGGCAATAAGGCGCCGCGCCTGGACGGCCGCGTGAGCCGCGCGTTGCTCGAGGCGGATGACGATCACACACCGGAACATGCCCCGGAGCTCGAGTCGATCGTGCACCGCCTGCTCCAGCTGATCGGCGAGGATCCCGACCGCGAAGGACTGCTCAAGACGCCGCTCCGCGTCGCGAAGTCGCTCACGTGGCTCACGCGCGGCTACGAGATGGATGTGCACGAAGTGGTGAACAACGCGGTGTTCGAGGAGCCGCATTCGAGCATGGTGATGGTGCGCGACATCGAGCTGTACTCGCTGTGCGAGCACCACATGCTGCCGTTCTTCGGGAAGGCGCACATCGCGTACATCCCGGACAACAAGATCGTCGGCTTGTCGAAACTGCCGCGCATCGTCGAGGTGTTCGCACGCCGGCTGCAGGTGCAGGAGCGCCTAACTGAAGAAATCGCCCAGGCCATTCAGGATGTGCTGAACCCGAAAGGCGTGGGTGTGGTGATCGAGGCGTATCACCTGTGCATGATGATGCGCGGCGTGCAGAAGCAGAACTCGCAGACGGTGACGTCGGCGGTGCGGGGCATTTTCCGCAACGACGCGCGCACGCGCGAGGAGTTCTTGTATCTGGCGCACGGCCGCACGCCGCCGGTGCGGTGACGGGACACACGTCGCCGGCGGCGCCGGATGCGGCCGGCGCCGTGCTGGCGGGGCGGGGCGCCGTGGTCACCGGAGCATCGCGCGGCATCGGCTTGGCGATTGCGCGCGCGCTCGCCGCGGCCGGCGCGCGCGTCGCGATGCTCGCCCGCAGCGCCGACACCCTCGCCCAACGGGCGGCGGAGTTAGGCGGAGCGGCGCTGCCGGTGCCGTGCGACGTGTCCGACGCCGCGGCCGTTGGGCGCGCGATCCAGGTGATCACCCTCGCCTTCGGCGGCGCACCGGACATCCTCGTGAGCAACGCCGGGATCTTCCATCCCCAGCCGCTGGCCGACATCACGCCCGATGCGTTCGCGGCCGCGATCGCCGTCAATCTCAATGCGGGATTCTATCTCGCGCACGCGGTGCTCGACGGCATGCGCGCGCGGGGGCGCGGTCACATCGTGACGATCGGTTCGGTGGCCGACCGCGTGGCGTATCCCGGCAACGGGTCGTATTCGCCGGGCAAGTTCGGCGCGCGCGCGCTGCACGACGTGCTGCGCGAGGAGCTGCGCGGCAGCGGCGTGCGGGCGACGCTCGTCTCGCCCGGCCCGACCGACACCGACATCTGGGGCGACCTTCCGGGCACCGGCCGGTTCCCCTCGCGCGACGCGATGCTCGATGCCGATGCCGTCGCCGACGCCGTGCTCTACGCCCTCACACGCGCCGAGCGCGTGAACGTGGACGAGCTGCGGCTCTCGGCGAGCTGACGGACGATGTTCATCGAGATCGTCGAGGCGTTCCGGTGTCCGCGCCCGCACGAGCTCATGTGGCTGGTGGCGTCGGCGGACCGTCTGGAGGACCGCGACATTCTGGCCGGGGAACTGGGATGCCCCGTGTGCGGCGCGCGGTATCCGATCGTGGATGGGATCGCCGACTTTCGCGGCGCCGGGGCGCCGCCGCCGCCCGCCCCGCAGATCGTGCCGACCGACCACGGCGCGCGCGGCCTCCGCGCGGCGGCGCTCCTCGGTCTAACGGAAGGGGGCGGCCTGGTCGTGCTGGCCGGCGAGTGGGCCGACGCCGCGCACGACGTGGCCGCGCTCGCCGAGCGCGTCCATGTGCTGGCGGTGGATCCGTTAGGCGTTGTCTCGAGCGGCGCCGGCGTCTCGATCGCGCGCGCGCCCGACGCGCTGCCGCTCCGTCCCGAATCAGTGCGCGCGATGGCGGTCGATGCGGCGCATGCGACCGAACACTTTCTCGCGTCCACCGTCGCCGCGCTCAGGCCCTCCGGGCGCCTGCTGCTGCCCACCGCGAGCCCGCTCCCCCACGGCATCGTCGAGCGCGCGCACGATGCCCACGATCGGTTGGGCGAGAAGCACGACCTCACCACCCTCGCGCGGGCGCCCCGGCCACTGCGTTAGCCTCGGCGCGCCGCCTCGCCGCCGGCATAGAGCTGGTCGATCACCGCTTTGTACTTCGTGTCGATCACCCGGCGGCGCACCTTGAGCGTCGGCGTCAGCTCGCCGGAATCGACGGTGAAGTCGCGGTCCAACAACGCCATCTTCTTCGGCGTCTCGAAGTGCGCCAGCCCCGCGAGCTTGCCCAACACTTCTTTTTCCATCTTCGCCTTGACCATCGGTTGGGCGAGGAGCTGCCTGCGGTCCGCGTAGAGCAGATTCTTGAGCTTCGCCCAGCGCTCGAGCTGCTCGAAGTTGGGCACCACGAGCACGATCGGAAATTTGCGTTGGTCGCCGATCATCACCGCCTGCGACACGTACTTGTTCATCCGGATGTGGTTTTCGATCGGCTGCGGCGCGATGTTCTTTCCCCCCGCGGTCACGATGATGTCCTTCTTGCGATCCGTGATGCGCAGGAACCCGTCTTCCAGCACCCCGATGTCGCCGGTGTGGAACCAGCCATCGGCATCGATCGCATCACGCGTCGCCTCCGGCTTGTGGAAGTAGCCTTTCATCACGTTCGGTCCGCGCACGATGATCTCGCCGTCCGGCGCGATCGTCACCTCGACGCCGGCGATCGGCGGCCCCACCGTGCCGATGCGATAGCGGTCCGGCGTGTTCACCGCGATCACCGGCGACGTTTCCGTTAGGCCGTAGCCTTCCAGAATCACCAGCCCGGCGGCATAGAAGAACTTGTTGATCGCCGGCGCCAGCGGCGCGCCGCCCGACACGAAATAGCGCAACCGCCCGCCCACGCGATCGCGCAGTTTCGAGAACACGAGCCGCCGCGCGACCGCATACTGGGCCGCGAGCAGCGGGTTGGGCGCACGACCGGACAGGCGAGCGTCCGCCCATCGTTCGCCGACGGCGCGCGCCCAGAAAAAGATGCGCTTCTTGATCGCGCCGCTCGCCAGCGCGTTCTCCAGCACCCGCGCATAGATCTTCTCGTACACGCGCGGGACCGCCACCACCAGCGTTGGGCGGATTTCCGTCATGTTCACGGTCACGGTGTCCATCGACTCCACGTACGCGATCGACACGCCGGTCGCGAACATGAGATAGTCGAAGTGCCGCTGCAGCACGTGCGAGAGCGGTAGGAAGCTCAGCGATACATCGTCTCCGGTTATCGGGATGACTTTGGCCACCGCGGCCACGTTGGACGCGAGATTCCCGTGCGTGAGCATCGCTCCTTTCGGCTCACCGGTCGTGCCCGACGTATAAATGATCGTCGCCACCTGGTCCGGCGGGACGGCCAATGCTTCTGTCCGATAGCGCGCGCCGGCGTCCGGCGTCTCGCTGGCCGCGCCGCGCGCTTCGAGCGCGGTGAGCGCGAAATCCACGCCGCCGCCATCCAGGTCGTCGAACGCAATCACCCACTTGAGCTTGGGCAGCGATGCGCGAATGGCCGCGATCTTCTGCGCCTGCTCGCGTGTCGAGACGAAAATCGCGACGGTCTCGGAGTCCTCGAGGATGTACTCGACCTGCTCGGCCGGGAGGGTCGGGTAGATCGGCACGTCGATGTAGCGCGCGGTGAGACAGCCGTAGTCGGCGATCGCCCACTCCGGGCGATTCTCGGACAGGATGGCAATGGCCGAGCCGTCCGGAATGCCGAGCGCGCGGAGCCCGAACGCGGCGTGACGAACCCGCGTTGCCAGCGTGCGGTGCGAGATCGGCTGGTACGCGCCACCCGACTTCACCTGCAGTGCGTTCGGCCGATCGTACCCTTCGACGGCGTCGAAGAAGAGGCGCGTGAGCGTCGTCGGCGACAGTCGCGGATCGCGTTCCGTCGACGTGTTCGACTCGGCAGTCAGCGTCATGGAGGCCTCGCTCGGCGCGGCGCGTTCCTGCCGCGCTGCGCGCTCAGTGGATGTTGATGCGCCTAACGTACGTGATCGGACTGCCCGTCGGGAGGCCGCCCGGCGCCGATGCGCTCACCTGTACGACGATCGAGTCGTTGAACGCGTGCGTGAACGGCGTGATGCGCAAGCCGAGGTTGGTGCTGCCGTTCACGTCCGTCGTGTCCACCAGCTGTCCGACCGCTCCGCCGAGTTTCACGAGCTGCGCATTGGTCGAATCCGTGTTGTCGTAGGGCGACGGGTGTACGATCGTGTAGTGGACCGCGTACGTGGGCACGGGCACCGAGTCCGGCAGGTGCAGCAGGCGCACGCGGAGGGTGATGGTCGTATCGCGCAGTCCGTTGGCAAAACTGTAGTCGACGCTGTCCCGCGATGAATCTTCGGCCAGCATCACGGATGGCGTGTCGACCACGGCGATCGTGTCGGCAATCGACTGCAGGCCGGCCGCCGTCGCGACCACGAGCACGCGCGGAATGAGCGCGTGTCCGACCACGATGCCTAACGCTGGGTCGACGGTCACCGCGTGCGTCGAGTCGACGGCCAGGAACGACACCGGGATGCCGGGGATGCTGTCGTTCTTGAAGTTGAAGACCACGACGTGCAGCGGCGCGACCTGCCCCAGACTGTCGCGCAGCGTATCGCCGAGCAGGACGGACGGCGACGCGGGCGCATCGAGCTGGATCGCGACCGGCGCGTTGGCGTTGGTCCCGACCTCGTTGCACGCCGCGGCCACCGCGGCGACCGACAGCGCGAGCGACGCCGCCCGGAGGGAGGGCCGCATCACTCGAACCGTGATGCAAGCTCGGTGGCGAGGTTCACGTACGCCTGCGCCGCCGCGTCGGCCGGCGACCGCAATACCACCGGCTGGCCCGCCGCGAATGCATCGGCCGCCGCCGTGCTCCGCGGTATCACCAGGTCGAACACCATGTTGCGCGGCAGGTGGCGCCGCACGTATTCCGACACGCGCACGCTGGTTTCACTCGTTTCGTCGTACATCGTGAGGACGAGTCCGTCGAGCGTCAGCTCGTCGTTAGTCATCACGATGTCCTGGATGCCGCGCAGAATCTGCGGCGTCGTCTGGAGCGCCAGCGGCTCGGCCTGCAGCGGCACGATCACGTGCTGCGAGGCCGAGAGCACCCGCTCGACCGTCGGGCCCAGTCCCGGCGGCGTGTCGACCACGACGATGTCCGTGCGCTGCCGCGCCATGGCCAACAAGTCGGGAAGCAACGTGGACTCCTCCATCCGGTGCTGGTACGCGACGTGATTCGTGGCCGCGCTGACGGTCCCGGCCAGAATCACGCGAAGCCATGGTAACGCCGTCGGCAAAATGATGTCGCGCAGCGTCTTCTCTCCCGATAGATAATCGGAAATTCCAACGGTGACATGGTCCGCGCGCAGCCCCACGCCGTAGCGCACTGCGCCCTGAGGGTCCACGTCGACGAGGAGCGTTTTCATACCGCGCCGAGCGAACGCGGCGGCGAGATTCACTGCGGTGGTCGTCTTACCGACACCGCCTTTCTGGCTCACGACGGCGAGGACGGTTCCCACTCGCTATTCCGTGCCGGGGACGGAGTCCGCCCCGCCGCCTGCCTTGATCTGCTCGATGGTCTGCCGCGCATGCTGGACCCACCGTTCCGCCTCGACCGTGGACGGCGGATGCTCCAGAAAGGCCGTCAGGTGGCGTTGGGCGCCTTGGCCGTCGCCGCGCTTGAGCAGCAGATACGCCAGGCCATAGTGCGCGCCGCTCAACTGCGGGTCGATTTCGAGTGCCCGGCGATAGCAGCGGATGGCGTCGTCCAGTCGTCCGGTTCGCGAATACGCGATCGCCATGTTCTGGAGGATGCGCTGATCGTTGGGCTGATCGCGCAGTGCGAGCCGGTACGACGTGAGCGCGGCGTCGTAGTCACCCTGGCGCTCCAGCGCCAGCGCTTCGCTCAAGTAGTCGAGACGTTGTGGGCGCGGCGTGTGCGCCGTTCCACCACCCGTCAAGCGGCTCCACCAGGACATGCGATGCGTCTAGAGTCGAGAACTTGGGTGGGAAGGCGCACCACGGTGGCGCGGTGCAGGAATGCGCACTCGGCGTACCTGTCGAGGGCAAACTTATGCAGGCCCACGCGGGGCGGCAACCGCGCTGTCGGCCGCGAGCGTGCGACGGTAGCTTTCGCGCTGAGTCGAAGTCGGCCGCCAACCTGGAGGACACGTGGCGCCACGACGTAAGCCCGCGGACCGAACGCGCGGCGTCTTCGAGGTGGACTGGCCGCTCTTCGGCGAGCTGTCTCGCGCACTCGCGCTCAAGGTGGCCCGGACGTACGATCCCGAGATCGTCGTCGGCATCGCCACTGCCGGCGTCATTCCGGGCGCGGTGATCGCGGCGATCCTCGGTCGCGAGTTCCACTCGATTGTGGTGAGCCGCCGCTATCACGCCCAATCGGTGCGCGAGACGCCGGCCATTCTGGGCGTTGCGCCGCCCGAGGTTCGCAACCGTCGCGTGCTGCTCGTGGACGAGACCTGCGACACGGGCGAGACGATGCGTATGGCCGTGGCCGCGCTGGTGAATGCGGGGGCCGCCGATGTGCGCACGGCGGTGGGATTCCGCACCGGGCCGTACGAGCCCGACTTCTCGGCGCTGGAAACGGAGAGCACGATCGTGCTCCCATGGGACGAAGACCTGCTGTCGTCCGTCTCCTGATCGTTGGTTAGGCGCGCCTAACGAAGGCGCGGCTACTCGACCGCGGAGACAACGGCGTCGTACGTGTCGCCCTGCTCCATCCGGTCATACAGGAACCGCATGACGTCGCCGTTCCCGAGAAGAAAGCGACACCGCTCGTGGCCGGCGGAGCGGCATTCTACCTCGAGCACTGCGAGCGGCACATCGGAGAAGCGCCCGAAGAAATCGGCGAGCATTCCGGTCGTGAAGTGGCAGCCGGGTTGATCCAGGTGCTCGTCGGGATTCGCTTCGCCCCAGTCATCGGTGTCGACGGTCGCCACCGCGTCCCGCAGCGAGCCGATCTCCAACGTGCCCCAACCGGCGAGCCGGAAATACTCGGACGCGCGCCGTTGGAAGGTTTCGAAGTCGAGATCTTCCGGAGCGCCGTCACCCCGCTCGTGCAGCCAGGCGCGAAACGCTTCGAACACTGTGGCGCCGCCGGCGTATCCCGCTTCCTGCAGCGCCGCCGCCGACGCCGGCCCGACGTCGCGCAGGAGGGCGGCGCGCAGCGCGTGTATGGCGGGACGGCTCACAGCCACCAGTGCGTGATCGGCGAGGTTGATCGTGTCGGCCATGACTGCCTCGTGTGTTGGACGAGTCGGCGCCTGTCGCGCCGCGCTACTGGTTTTTAGGCTCGGCTCCTGCTCGGCGCAAGAGCTCCGTTTCATCAATGATCTCGACGCCGAGCTCGCGCGCGCGATCCAGCTTGCTCCCCGCATCCGTGCCGACTACGACGAAGCTGGTGCTCTTGGACACGGACGACGTGACGTGTCCGCCGGCGTTCTGGACCAACTCGGTAGCCGCCTTACGGGAGAGCGTGGGCAGCGTACCGGTGATGACGACTGTCTTGCCCGTGAGGCTACCGGCGCCATTGCCTGCGTGCTTGCCGGCCGGTTCCTCGAAATTCACTCCTCGTTCGCGCAGCTTCTCGATCAACGCTCTGGTGGTGTCGTTGGCGAAGTACGCCGCCACGGATCGCCCGATGATGTCGCCCACACCGCGCACGGATGTGATCTGTTCTTCGGTGGCACGCGCGAGAGCATCGAGCGTGCGAAAGTGCCGCGCGAGGACCTGGGCAGCCATCTCGCCCACGTGCAGGATCCCGAGTCCGTTGAGGAGCCGCGAGAGCGGCTGTCGCTTCGACGCGTCGATTGCCGCCACGAGATTCTCGGCGCTCTTCTCGGCGAAGCGCTCGAGCCGCACCAACGGCTCGACGGTGAGCGAGAAGATGTCGGCGAAGTCGTGCACCAGGCCCGCATCGATGAGCTGGCGAATTCGTGCGTACGACAGCCCGCGAATGTCCATTGCGCCGCCAGACACGAAGTGCACGAGGCCCTCGAGCTGCCGTCCGGGACAGGCAACGTTAGGACAGTACACCGCGGCTTGATCCGCGTCGCGCTCGACGGGTGTGTTGCACACGGGGCAGCGATCCGGCATGTGCCATTCGCGCTCGGTTCCGTCGCGGCGCTCGGGAATGGGTCCGATCACCTGCGGTATCACCTCGCCGGCGCGCTTGACCTGCACCCAATCGCCGATGCGCAGGTCCTTCTGCCGCACGAGCGCCTCGTTGTGCAGCGTGGCGAGCTTCACGATGACGCCGCTGATCTCCACCGGCTCGAGCATGGCGTAGGGATTGAGCGCGCCGGTGCGGCCGACGTTCACCCGGATGTCCTCGAGACGCGTGACTTCGATGTCGGGCGCGAACTTGCGCGCGATAGCCCAACGCGGCTCCCGTCCCACGTCGCCTAACTCGTCCTGGACGTTCAGCGCATCGACTTTCACCACGACGCCGTCGATGCCGAACGCCAGCTTGGCGCGCAGCGTGTGCTCGACTTCCTGGACGAACGTCACGACCTCTTCGAGCGTCTGGCAATGCCGCCGGTGCGGCTCGACGGGGAAGCCCCAGCTCTCGAGCGTGTCGAGCAGCGCCCACTGCGTGGTGAAGGGCAGGCGCACGCCGGGCCCGGGCGCCACGGCGTAGCCGAAGAACCGCAGGCGGCGCTTCGCGGTGATCGCGGGGTCCAACTGCCTCAGCGATCCCGCGGCCGAGTTGCGCGGATTGGCGAAGACTTTCTCCCCGTCTTGCCGCCGGCGGTCGTTGAGCTTCTCGAATCCGTCGAACGTCATGTAGCACTCGCCGCGGACTTCGATGAGGTCCGGTGCGTTAGGCGTGTGCAGCCGGAGCGGAATGTCGTGGATGGTGCGCAAGTTGATGGTGACGTCTTCGCCTTCGGTCCCGTCGCCCCGCGTCGCGCCGCGCACGAGCACGCCGCGTTCGTACGTGAGATTGACGGCGTTGCCGTCGATCTTGAGCTCCGCCGTGTAGCCGGAGTCGCGGACCTCGGCGCCGGCGATGCGCACCGCGCGAACTTCCCAGTCGCGGAGCTCGTCGTCGTCGAATGCATTGGCGAGCGAGAGCATCGGCACCAGGTGATCGACCTTGGCGAGACCGCTCTGCACCGCCGCGCCGACACGCTGCGTCGGCGAGTCCGGCGTGCGGAGGTCGGGACACTGGTCTTCGATGTCGCGCAGCTCCCGCATCATCAGATCGTATTCGCGATCCGAAATCTCGGGTGCGTCGAGCACGTAGTAGCAGTGGTTGGCGCGTTCGAGCCGCGCGCGAAGATCTCGCGCCCTCGTCTCGAGCTGCCGGCAGTCTGGGGAACGATCGTTCGGGGACGTCACGAACGAAAAATATGATGTTCGGGCGGCGCGCGCAGCGCGCCCGGCGGATCAGCTCTTCGCTTCTTCTCCGACTACCTCGAGCGTCACCGACACCAGCCTCTCCAGCTCCTCATCCGCCGACGTTGCCAGGAGCGTTTCGGCCCACATGTGGTCTTCGGTGTTCGTGTAGCGGTCGAGCAGGCGGCGTACGAATGCGATGAGCGCGATGCGCTGGAGCTCGCCCTGGCGGCCATTGCGTTGGGCTTCTTTCTGCCCGCGCTGGAGAGCTTCGTAGCGGTGCGCGTTGCGCAGCGCATTGGCGGTCAGGGCGGCGACCACCTGGCAGAAGCGGATGTCGCGGTCGGAGAACGGCGCGCCCTCGCGCTCGGTGCGCAGGAAAATCGCGCCGATCACGGTGCCGCGCCACCGGATCGGCACCACCACGATCGAGCGGACGTTTCGCAGCGCGAGCACCGGCTGCATCTGCTGGAGCATCGGGTCGGCGGCGGCGTCGGGAATGAAGACCGTCTCGCCGCTCTCGAAGGCGCGCTTGAGCTCGGGATACCGGTCGAGGTCGACGATGAGGTTGTTCATTGCCGGCGCTTCGTACGTCGCCATGAGGCGGACATCGCGCTGCTCGCCCAACAGATAGATCGAGCAGCGGTCGAGGCCGAACGTGTCGCCTAACTTCTTGGCGATGGTCTGCAGGATGTCGACGAAATGCAGCGAAGACGAGATTTCGGTGAGGATGTCGACGACGGCCACGAGGTGATCGCGTTCGCGCTCGAGCTCGGAGATGCGCGCGCGAAGCGTGGCGATCGTGTCACCGTTACCCGACGGTTGCTCCTCCCGCGGGCGCTCCACTGCCATGCTGATCATGAGATTTCCTGACGTTCGCGGTGAACTCGGCGCTGGCGTATCGGACGACGCGGTCGCGTCCCGTTCGCTTGGCCACATACAGTGCGTCGTCGGCGGCTTGCAGCAATTCGTCGCGATTCACCAGCCGCTGGTCCGGCCAGGCCGCAACGCCGCAGCTGATCGTGGCTTGGAACGGCCGTCCCTCGAAGGAGAACCGATGCGCCGCTACCCTGAGACGCGCCCGCTCGGCGAAGGTCACCGCGGCGTCGAGCGCGGTGCCGGGGAGGAGGACCAGAAACTCTTCGCCGCCATAGCGCCCAACGTGGTCGATCTCACGCATCGACGCGCGCAGCACCGAGCCGATCTGGCGCAGCATCTCGTCGCCGGCGCGGTGGCCGAAGTCGTCGTTCACCTGCTTGAAATGATCGAGGTCGAACATCGCGACCGCCAACGGTTCTTTTAGGCGAACAGCGTGCTCGAACATTTCGTGGAACCGCTCGTCCAACCGGCGGCGATTGTCGAGTCCCGTCAGCGGATCCGACACCGCGAGCTCGAGGAGCTTCGCGTTTGCGCGCTCGAGCTCGGACTCGCGGCGCTGCAGCGCATCCTGCAGCGCCTTGATGCGGAGCATCGATCGCACGCGCGCCTCGAGCTCTGCAAACTCGACGGGCTTGGTGACGTAGTCATCGGCGCCCGCGCTCAAGCCGCGAACCTTTTGCTCGACCTCGTCGAGCGCCGTTTGCATGATGATCGGAATGAACGGCAGCGACGGATCGGCCTTGATGCGGCGCGCGACTTCGTTGCCATCCACCCGTGGCATCATCACGTCGAGCACGATGACGTCGGGCGGAGAATCGGCGACGATCTTCAGCGCCTCCGCGCCATCACACGCGCACTCCGTGACGTACCCGGTCGCATCGAACCGGACACGCAACACCTCGCGGCTGTCCTCGCTGTCATCGACAATCAGGACCCGCGGTGCGCGCCGAACTTCACCGTCCATCGCCTCGGCCAATGAATCGCTCCACCTCGCTCACGACCGTCTTGGGTTCGCACGGCTTCGCGAGATAACTGTCGCATCCGACTTCCATGGCTTTCTCGCGATCCGACGCCAGCGCGTGCGCGGTGAGCGCGATGATCGGAATGCGACGCGTTTTCGGATCACGCTTGAGCACCTGCGTGGCTTCCCAGCCGTCGATCACCGGAATCGAAATGTCCATCAAGATCAGATCGGGCTGCTCCGTGCGCGCCTTGGCGATGCCTTCCTCGCCGTTCAACGCCTCGGTGACTCGATAGCCGAAGTGCTGCAGAATCGTGGAGTACACGATCCTGTTGTCTTCGTTGTCTTCCACGAGCAGCACAGTCTTCAATCTGATGCTGGTCATTCGTGTCCTCGAGCGGAGTGCCCTGCTGCATTCGGAAGACAGGCGGATCGCAGGCTGCTCTCGTTCTGATCGCCGAAACGCTCGAACGCACGGCCAGTGTCCGTCTCGTCGGGCACATGCCTCGTGTGGCGTGAGACCTCGACAGATACCGCAGCGTTAAGCAAGCTTCTTGCCATGCTCGCTCCCATCGGCATCAGAGTAACGCACGTTAACGATGTCTCGCCCAACAGATTCCATTACTTCCCGAACCCGAAACAACGACCCCAACGCAGCGGAGGCGAACGTGTCTGACGCGACCGATGATGCAGATGATGTCGAGGACCAGGACAATGAGACGGAAGACGAAACCTCGGGCGTCGCAATGTTTGCCGGCGGCCTCATGCTTGGTCTGGTGCTGGGCGCGGGCTGCGCGCTCTTGATGGCGCCGCGCGCCGGCGACGAAACACGCCGATTTCTTCGCCGTCGCGCGCGGCGGCTCGGCGAGCACGTGTCCGACCGTGTAGAAGACCTGCGGGATGACATTCGGAGGAGCGCGCGGAAGGGCGAAAAGAAACTGCGGCAGAGTCTGAACCTCTCGTGAGACGGCCGGCGCCGCAAGTCTGCGGCGCCGGATTCTGCGCGTCTTCGAGACCGGTCAGTGGAGCTTGGCGAGTTCCTCTGCTGCCTGTTTCTTGTAGAACTTGTCGTTGTATTCAGTGATCGGGCCGTCGATCACTGCCTGAAACTGCTCGCGTGCCTTCTCCCGATCGCCGGGCTTGTCCCGATCGCGGTAGATCTCGGCCAGGTCCAGTCGGTGGACGATGCGCTTGGGATCGACGGCGACTGACTTCTCCATGTAGTAGACCGCCGAGTCCCAGCTCGCCTGATCGAACACGCCGCCGCCGAGGAAGGTCTTGGCGAAGAAGCGCGAGAAGCCGCTCAAACGCATGATTTCCGCGTTCCAGCGGCCGAGCACGTGCAGGGCGCCGGCGTGGAGCGAGTCGTACTTGAGCGCATCGAGCGCTTGATTGCGAACTTCCTTTCCGTACTTCACGCGGTCGTGCGCGCCCAACGTGAGCGCGACGCGTCCCAGCGCTCGCGCGAGCGCGAAGTGACCCTCGGCGTTGGTCGAATCCGCCGCTACGGCGCGGCGCGCGAAGCGTTCGCCTTCTGCGAAATAGTCCTTTCGTTTGTTCTTGTCGGGCTCGAATTCGCCGAGGTCAACGGCTTCGCGTGACGCCTTCCAGAGCGCCTCGTAGTTGGTCGAGTCGGCGGACAGCGCCGCTTCGTAGTGCTCGAGCGCGGTCGACGGCTGCAGCGCGGCGTCGGCGCTGTCGCCTTCGGCAATGTGGACAGCCGCGGACTGCGCGTGAGCGGAGCCGGCAACGAGTGTGAACGCCGCCGCGGCGATGAGGTAGCGGATGTACATGAAAGCTCCGACATTTGGACGGTGAAAGCGCATCAGGTCGCAGCGCTTCGCGCCGGCGACAACGTAGAAATACCCCCAACCCCGGTCAATGCTCGTCACACGGCTCATCGAGCGGAAACGAGACGGCGGCCGTCTCGAGCCGTCGGAATGGAGTGCGTTGATCCGGTCATATGTGGCGGGCGACGTCCCCGACTATCAGATGGCGGCGATGCTGATGGCCGTGTACGTGCACGGTCTCGACCGCACTGAAACGGCTGCACTGACCGATGCCATGCGGCGAAGCGGCGCCCAACTCTCGCTGGCACATCTTGCCGCCGCGCGCGTGGACAAGCACTCGACGGGCGGCGTGGGCGACAAAACCTCGCTCATCCTTGCGCCGCTGGTATCGTCGTTGGGCGTGGCGGTGCCGATGATGACGGGTCGCGGGCTCGGGCATACTGGAGGAACCCTCGATAAGCTGGAATCGATCCCGGGCATGCGGACGGACATCGCGCTTGCGGACGCGCGCGCGCAGCTGGAGCGAATCGGGTGCGTGATGATGGGCCAGTCGGCGGAGGTGGTGCCGGCGGACCGCGGGATGTACGCGCTGCGCAACGCAACGGCGACGTCCGAGTCGGTACCGCTCATCGCGTCGAGCATCATGAGCAAGAAGCTGGCGGAGGATCTGACGGGGCTGGTGCTCGACATCACGCGCGGGTCGGGGTCGCTGGTGCCGGATCTGGACGCGGCGCTCGAGCTGGCCGGGACGATGGTTTCGTTAGGCGAGAGCCGCGGCTGCACGGTGGTGGCGCTGCTCACGGCCATGGACCGTCCGTTGGGGCGCGCGGTGGGCAACGCCCTGGAGATGGAGGAAGCAATCCACGCGCTGCAGGGCGACGGTCCGTCGGACCTGATGGCCGTGACCTTTGCGTTAGGCGCCGAGATGCTGCAGCTGGGCGGCGTGGCCGCCGATGGCGACGACGCACGCCGGCGCATGGAGCGCGCGATCTCGTCGGGTGAGGCGGCGCGCCGGCTGCAGGAGGTCATCGAGGCGCAGGGCGGCAACCCGGGCGTGGTGGACGACCCGGCCGTGCTGCCGCAGGCCGGCGCCTGCGAGCTGTTCGAGGCGTCGCGCCGCGGCTTCGTCGCGCGCGTGGACCCGCGGCCCATCGGCCGCGCGCTGATTGCGTTAGGCGGCGGCCGCGAGCGCCCGGACGATCCGCTCGACCCGGGTGTCGGCTTCGTGATCACCGCCAAACCGGGCGACTGGGTGGAGCGCGGGGAGCCGATCGCGACGATTTTCGCCCGCGACGACGCGGGCATCGAGGTCGGCCGCGCCGCGCTGCGCACGGCCATCGGGATCGCGGACGAGGCCGATCACCCGCTGCCGCTGGTCTCGCACCGCGTCACGATCGATGGCGTGACGCGGACCGCCTGAACGCAGCGGGCGCGCTCACTCGGCTTTCATCGCGATCGCCGGATCGATGCGCGACGCGCGCCGCGCCGGAATCCACGACGCCGCGGCGGCGACCGCGCCGAGGACCACGGCGACGGCGGCGAACGTCGGGACGTCGAGCGGCGTGACGTCGTAGAGCAGCGACCGGATGCCGCGCGTCGCGCCGATGGCGCCCAGCAGTCCGAACGCGATGCCGCCGAGCGTGAGCAGCAGGCCGCGCGAGACCACGAGCCGCTCGATCGCCGCCGACGTCGCGCCTAACGCGATCCGGATGCCCAGCTCGCGCGTGCGCTCCGTGACGAGGAACGCGATCACGCCGTAGATGCCGAGCGTCGCCAGCAGCAGGGCCAAAAGCGCGAAGGCGCCGAGGAGCACGGTGTAGAACAATGGTTGCGACGTCGAGGCCGCCATCGCGTCGCTCATGCTGCCCAGCTCGTACATCGCCACGTTGGGATCCACCGCGCGCACCTGGGCCGCGATCGCGGCTTCGACGGCGGCCTTCGGCGCGTGGCTCCGCACCAGAAACGTCACGCCTAACGGAAACGTGTTGTACGGCACGTACGTCGCCGGCGCCGGCGTTTCGGCGAGCGATTCCTGCTTCGCGTCGTGCACGATGCCCACAATCTCGCCGCGCACCGTGACCGTCGTCGTGTCGTTCGACCGCGGGGTGTACGAGACCCCGAACGTGATGTGCTTGCCGATCGGATCCTGCCCCGGGAAGTACCGCTTGGCCAGCGCCTCGTTCACCACCACCACCGGCGGCGCGTCCAATCGGTTCTCCGGTTCGGTGAACACGCGCCCGCGCACGAGACCCAGGCCGACCGTGCGAAAATAGCTCGGCGAAACGGGGATGACCGCGGACTCCGGTTCGCGGCCCGGCTCGGGTTTCGGTTCGCCATCGAGCGTGAACGACGTCGACACGCTGTAGGTGGGATCCGGGTCTAACGGACGGCCCGCGGCGACCGCAACCTGCTCGGTGCCCGGCAGCGCGGCGAGACGTTGCAGCACGTCCCTCGTGTACGCGATGGTCGGCGGCGAATCATCGTACCGTTTGCCGGTAAGCGCGATGTCGAAGACGTACAGCTGGTCCGCCCGGAATCCGGGATCGACGTGCGTGAGCCGCTCGAAGCTGCGGATGAGCAGGCCCGCGCCGACGAGCAGCACCATGGCGAGCGCCATTTCGATGACGATGACCAGCGAGCGCGTGCGCGCCGTCCCGCCGTGGCTCGAGCCGCGCTGGCCGTCACGCAGCGCCGGCGTGACGTCGCCGCGTGTCGCGTGCAGCGCCGGCACCAGGCCGAACAGCACGCCGGTCGCGATGGCGAGCAGCGCCGCGAACAGCAGGATCCGCCCGTTGACGGCGATTTCGGTTAGGCGGGGCAGTCCGTGCGGGCCGAACGATACCACGAGATCCACGGCCCACGCCGCCAGCAGCGTCCCGATCACCGCGCCGCCAACGGAAATGAGCAAGCTCTCGGTCAGGAGCTGCCGGATCAGCCGCCAGCGCGACGCGCCGAGCGCCGTCCGCACGGCAATTTCGGTCGAGCGCGATGCCCCGCGGACGAGCGACAGATTGGCGATGTTCGCGCAGGCGATGAGCAGGACCAATGCGACCGCTCCGAACAGCGACCACAACGCGGGCCGCACATCGCCGACGAGCTCGTCGCGCAGCGGCGATACGTAGGCGCCGATCTTGGCGTCCTGGCCCGGGAAATCGTGGGCGATGCGCTCGGCGATGGCCTGAAGGTCGCGTTGGGCGGCGGCCACCGTGACGCCGGGGCGCAACCGTCCGATCGCCGACATCTCGTGCAACCCGTGCGCCTGGTCGCCGCGCTCGAAGTCGCGCCACACGGCCGGAACCCAGACGTCCGGATCGGCGGGATAGGAGAAGCGCGGCGGTGCGATGCCAACGACGCGATACGGCGTGTCGTTGAGCCGGATGCTCGTGCCAATGATCGATGGGTTGGAGCCGAACCACCGCCGCCACGCGAGATCCGAAAGGACGGCGACTTTGGTCGCCTGCGCCGAATCCTCACCGGCCACGAAGCCCCGGCCGCGCTCGAACCCCACGCCTAACAAAGAAAAGAAGTTGGCGCCCACACGCGCCCGATTGAGCCGAAGCGCCGGCAGGCCCGGGCGGCCCAGCGTCGCGCTGCCGCCGCCCACCACCGGACTCATCGCGATGAAGCTGTGGCTCTGCGCACGGTAGTCGTCGAGGTCCGGCGGCGACATATTCATCGGCTTTCCGTCGGGCGACGTCGACTCGATGAACATCAGTCGCGACGGATCCACGAACGGCAGCGGCCTGAGCAGCACGTTGTCGACGATGCTGAAAATCGCCGTGGTTGCGCCGATCGCGATGCCGATGGTGGCGATGGCGATGGCCGTGTAGCCGGGCATGCGCATCAGCTTGCGCAGTCCGAAGCGGAGGTCGTGTGTGAGTGACATGCGCGTGGCGCAGAGGAACTATCGTGCCGCCATCGCCCGATGCGAAACTCGTTGCGGCCGCAGCGCTTGGGCGCGAGCCGGCGAGCGCGGCGCCCGCTCGGATTGTTCGTGAGTGGGACATGCTGTCCGATTCCGGACAGCACATCCCACACACTTCGTTTGCGTCAGATGTCGAGGTTGCTCACGAACTTCGCGTTCGCTTCGATGAACACCCGCCGCGGCTCGACGTCGTCGCCCATGAGCGTCTGGAAAATCAGGTCGGCAGCGACGGCGTCTTCCATGTCGACCTTGAGGAGTGTGCGCCGCTCGGGATTCATCGTGGTCTCCCAGAGCTGGTCTTTGTTCATTTCGCCTAACCCTTTGTACCGCTGGATCACCACGTTGACCTTGGCGCCGTCCCCGTTGCCAAAGCGCTGAATGTACGAGTCCCGCTCGGTTTCGGTATAGGCGTAGTACTCTTCCTTCCCCTTGGCCACGCGATACAACGGCGGCTGCGCGATGTACACGAAGCCGGCATCGATCAGCTCGCGCATCTGACGGAAGAAGAACGTGAGCAGCAGCGTGCGGATGTGCGCGCCGTCCACGTCCGCGTCGGTCATGATGATGATTTTGTGGTAGCGCGCCTGGTCGATCTGGAAATCATCTCGGATGCCGGCGCCGATGGCAGTGATGATCGAGCGGATTTCTTCGTTAGACAGCACCTTGTCGATGCGCGCTTTCTCCACGTTGAGAATCTTGCCGCGCAGCGGGAGGATGGCCTGGAACTCGCGCGCGCGTCCGCCCTTGGCCGAGCCGCCGGCGGAATCGCCCTCGACGAGGTACAGCTCGCAGAGCGGCGGGTCGTTGAGCGAACAGTCGGCGAGCTTGCCGGGCAGCACGCCGGAGTCGAGCGCCGACTTCTTGCGGGTGAGATCGCGCGCTTTGCGAGCCGCTTCTCGAGCCCGCGCCGCAGACACGGCCTTTTCGACGATGATGTTGGCCGAGCGCGGATGCTCTTCCAGGTACGCGGCCAGAGACTCGTTGATCACGCTGCGCACGGCGCCCTCGGCTTCGGAATTGCCGAGCTTCGTTTTCGTCTGGCCCTCGAACTGGGGCTCGCGCACTTTGACGGACAGCACGGCCGTTAGGCCTTCGCGCACGTCCTCGCCGCTCAACGCGAAGTCCGCTTTCTTGAGGAAATTGCCCTTCTGCGCGTACTGGTTCACGACGCGCGTGAGCGCGCTCTTGAATCCGGTGAGATGGGTGCCGCCCTCGATCGTGTTGATGTTGTTCACGAACGAGAACACGGTTTCGTTGTAGCCATCGTTGTATTGAATGGCGACTTCGATGCCCATGTCATCCCGATCGGCTTCGACATAAATGACGTCCGGATGCAGCGCCTTCTTGTTCGCGTTCAGGTGGGCGACGAATTCCTTGAGCCCACCCTTGGCATGAAACGTTTCCTGCTTTTTCTGGTCGGCCCGCTCATCAGTGAGCGTGATCGTCACGCCCTTGTTCAGGAACGAGAGCTCGCGCAGGCGCGTCGCGATCGTGGCGTAGTCGAACGCGAGCTCGGTGAAAATCGTGTCGTCCGGTTTGAACCAAACCGTGGTGCCGCGTTCGCCCTTCGGCACTTTGCGCAACATCTTGAGCTTGGTGGTCGTGATGCCGCGCGCGAAGTCCATGTAATACTCCTGGCCCTCGCGCTTCACCCACACCTTGAGCTGCGCCGACAGTGCATTCACGACCGACACGCCCACGCCGTGCAGTCCGCCCGAAACCTTGTAGGTGTTCTTGTCGAACTTGCCGCCGGCGTGCAGCACGGTCATCGCGAGTTCGACGCCGGGAATTTTTTCCGTAGGATGAATGTCGACCGGAATACCGCGCCCGTTGTCGACGACAGTGATCGCATTGTCCGCGTGAATCGTGACGTCGATCGTGTCGGCGTAGCCAGCCAGCGTTTCATCGATGGAGTTGTCGACGACTTCATAAACCAAATGGTGCAACCCACGGGACGACGTGGAGCCGATGTACATGCCCGGGCGTTTGCGCACCGCCTCGAGGCCCTTGAGAACTTGAATTTGACCAGCGTCGTATTGCGTCATCGATGCTCGAGCTCCTTCGCGGGTTGACTCTTTGCCAGGCCTGCGCACCCCACCAAACAGACACCGAAATGCGCTTCGTGCCCAACCATTAAAAGATAGTTCTAAATATTTGTTAAATCAAGTAGTTAGGTGACTGCGTGAGACCCGTTGCCGCCCGTCTTCCAACCCTCGCCACAGAACTATTGCCGGGGCCGGCTTTCGTCGTTAGGCTGGGCCTTGACCCGCGACGCCGCGCGGTGCTTCACGTCTTCGTCGGCAGCTTCCGGAGGGGGTGTATGAGGTGCCGGTCAGGTGCAGTGAACGCCTTCCTCAACGGCACGGTGGCCGCCCTTTGCCTTCTCGTCATTCCGGTCCACCGGCCCAGCGCACAACAGGCGGGCGCATCGACCACCGCAACAGTCGAGGGCGTCGTGTACGACAGCGTGCGCTCGGCGCCGCTCACCGGCGCCGTCGTGCAACTCGTCTCGCGCGATGAGCCGTCGCAGGTATTCTCCGCCGAAACCGATTCGTCCGGTGCGTTCCGCATCGCCGGCGTGCCGCACGGAACATTCATTATCGGTTTCCTGCACGCCGAGCTGAGTGAGCTCGATCTCCAGGCCATCTCGCGCAATGTGCGCGTGGGCTCCAAACCGGTCGTGCACGTGGAGCTGTCCATTCCGGGAGCGGTGGCGATCCGTACGGCGCTCTGCGGCGCGCCGGCTGCCGGTGATTCCAGCGGGACGGTCGTTGGCTTCGTGCGCGACGCCGACAGCGACATGCCGGTCGCGGGCGCACGCATCACGGTTGCGTGGCGCAATTTCGACATCGACAAAAAGGGATTCCACAGCGAACCGCGCCAGGTCGACGCCAGGGCCGACGCCAGCGGCTGGTTTGCCATCTGCGGCGTGCCGGGCGATGGCGTGTTCGACATTCGCGCGCAGTTAGGCGCGCGCGCCACGCCGTTCGTCCAAGTGGACGCGACCTCGCGCGGCTTGGCCATCCGCGACCTGCGCTTGGGCGGCGACAGCGCCGCGGGCGCCCCATCGCGGGCCGCGGGTACGTCGTTAGGCAGACCAGCGGCCCAGGCGGCGGCCGTGCTCGACGGCGTGATTCGGGATCCATCCGGCGCCCCGCTTGCCGGCGCGGAAGTCACGCTGCCCGCGGCCGGCGCCGCTGCCACCACGGGCGCCGATGGGCGGTTCCAGATCGCATCGCTGCCGTCGGGCACGCAGCCGCTCGTGATCGCACACGTGGGGCTCATGCCGGTGCGCACCACGGTCGACCTCGCGAGCCATCACCCCGCCTCCATCGACATCAAGATGACTCAACCAGTGGCGGTGTTGGCGACGGTCAAGGTGCAAGGCAAGAACGTGCTCTCGAAGCTCGCTGGGTTCGACCAGCGCCGGACGGAAGGCGCCGGTCAGTTTTTCACGGCCGACGACATTGCGAAGATGGAGGCAACGAAGCTGACCGACGTCTTCCGGCGCGCAGCCACACTCCGCGTGATTCGCATCGATCCCAAGGACTCGACCTTCATGCTCGGTATCGTGAGCGCGCGGGGCCAGGTGAGCATCGCGATGTCGAACACCGGATTCTGCTACCCCGCCGTGTACATCGACGGGGCATTCATGCACGATGCCGCGCACAACATCAACACGTTCCTCGATCCGAGCTCGGTTGCCGGCATCGAGATCTACGCGGACGCGTCGACTACGCCGCCCCAGTACAAGTCCGGGGACTGCGGTACGGTGCTGATCTGGACGCACTGACCCGGCGCATTTCCGTTAGGCGTAGGGCATGCGCAAAAGAGGTTCTTTGGGAATTTCCGGGAAACGAGGCCGAAAAAATCGAACGAGAGAAGATGGATCGTGCGGCAGGCCGGACGGGCAGAGTGCTACGCTCATGAAGACGCGGACAAAGCAGGACACAACAGACAAAGCACCGACAAAAAAATCAAAGCCCTGGTTTTGCTCGTGTCGTGTCCGCTGTGTCGGTGCTGTGTTCGCGTCTTCATGAACGTAGATGCAAGACATATGGGGCCGGCAAGAAGCGGGCGCTCCGGCCGGCTCATTGCCGGGGGGCGCCCGTTCGTGCTTCGTCCGGAGTCGACGGCTACTGGCGGCAGGTCCCGTTCGGATCGGGCTTCGGGTGGTCCACCACGACGCGATGATCCAGGTTCGCCACGTGCAGCGCCACGTCGGCGACGAAGTTCGCCACCTTTGCCATGTGATTGTAGTCGATGTACTCCGGCTCGTCCGTCACTTGGTGATAATCGGAGTGCAAGCCGGTGGTGAAGAACGTGATCGGAATGCCGTAGCGCGCGTACTCGTAGTGGTCGCTGCGGCAATAGATGTTCGCCGGATGGCCGTCGGCGTCGATCGAGTAGTCGAGGGTCAGATTGTGATGATCCTCCTTGTTCACCTTCTCGATCAAGTCGCCTAACTCAGTGGACAGGCGGCGCGAGCCCACCAGCTGCAGATAGCCGGCGCTGCCGTGAATCGGCGCGCCTGCCTTGGTGCGTCCGGTCTCGTCGTACGCGTCGCCGCGGCCCACCATGTCCATGTTGAGCTGCGTCACGATGCTGTCGCGCGGGACCGTCGGATGATCGGTGAACCAGCGCGAGCCGAGCAGCCCTTTCTCTTCGCCGACGTGCCAGACGAAGAGCAGCGAGCGCTTGGGCTTGGTCTTCATCGCCGCGAAGTACTGCGCCATCTCGAGCGCCGAGACGCTGCCCGAGCCGTCATCGTCGGCGCCGTTGTCGATCGAGTCGGGCCGCTCGCTGTGCGGATGCGCGGCGCGATAGGCGGCGAGCTGCTGGTCCACCTCGGACTGTTCTTCCGGCGTCGCTTGCTTGCCGCCGTCGTCCGCGCCTTCCGGTCGCACGGTGTGATTCCAGATGCGCAGCGAGTCGTGATCCACCGGGTGCTGGATCATGCCGATGTGATCATTGTGCGCGCCGATCGCGACGTATTCGCCGCGCAGCTTGGGATCGCTGCCCTCGATGATGCCGACCACGTTGCGCGCCGGAAACTCCGACGGTTTGGTCGAGTACTTCACGTCGAACGACGCGGTCCCGTGCGCGCTGCCTACCGTTAGGCCGTTCGGCTCGGCGCCTAACAACTTGCTCGCCGCGGCCTCGGTCACGAAGAACACCGTGGGACCGGTGGGCGTACGCGTGGTGTTGTCCTCGAGGAACGTTTGCGGCCGCGTCAGGAATCCACGGATCTGTGGCGGAACGCTGTCCAGCGTCGCGACCGCGATGCCGGCTGCGCTGTCCAGGCCCATCCCGCGGCGCGCCGCGCGCAGGAACCGCGTCCACCCGCCGTGCGCCGTGAACACGACGAACTTGCCCTTGGCCGCGTCGTCGCTGATGCGCGAGCTGTCGCCAAGGTCGCCGCCAAACACGACCGGCACATCCGACGCGGCCGCCGGCTGCCGCGACAACACGACGAAGTCAGTGTTCGCGACGAGCTTCGTGTCGCCCGCCGAGATCGACGACGACGAGTCCACCGATCGCGTTTCGAGCGGAATGGTTTGGAAGTAGGTGCCGTTGTCGCCGGCGGGTTTGAGACCCATCTGCTTGATCTGGCCCGCGATGTAGTCGGTGCCTTTCACGTTGCCGGCGGTACCGGCTTCGCGGCCTTGCATCGAATCGTCGGAGAAGATGTAGAGCCGCGTCATGAGATCGGCCGGCGTGATGGCGGCCGTCGTCGGCTGAGGCGCGTGCTTGAGCGGCAGCGTGACAGGCGGCAGCGGAACGACGCCGCCGGCCGACGCGTCCGGCGCCGCGGCTTGTTGGGCAGACAGCGACACCGGAACAGCCAGAGCGAGTGCGATTCGAGCGAGAGACGATCTCATGTCGCGAATGGGAAGCGGGAGGTGGCAGCCGCCGTGGGCGCCGAATTAGTAGGGACAGGTTGCAAATATGACGGCGGGTGCAGAGGCAAGCCAGAGCGCCCGATTCGCCTCAGACGCGCGCCAGGCGCCATCGAATCTGTTGAACGCTCGCGCCGGCGGGGTGTTGCGCGAGGACCTTGAGCAGTTGAGGCTCCATGAGGGAGAGCTCCTGCATCCACGCGTTGGTGGCTACATCCACGAACAGCGTGCCGTCTCGTGTGATCATGCGTGCCATGGTCACCGAGGCAATCTGTTCACCGACCAGCAGCGCCCACGCGTCGACGATGGAGGCCTGCTCGATGCGCTGCGTGAGGCCTGCGCGCGCGAGAAATCCGGCCAGGGCCTTGCCCAACGGCTCAGGCGGACCTTTGCGCTGCGTCATTCGGGAGCGCGCTGCACGACGCCGGCGGCAATGAGATACCGCGGGAGCCGAGTGAGGCGTGGAGGAATGTCGTCGGCGCGCGGCACGGCGAGGATGGCTTGCCCGTTGCCCTGCGCGACGAGCAGCTCGAGGATGCGCGCGGCGCGGCGCGCATCGAGCTCGGCGAACGGATCGTCGAGCAGGACGATCGGCTCGCAGCCCGACGCGGCGCGGCGCGTGTCCGCTTCGAGGAGGCGCAGCGCGATCGCGGCGGTGCGTTGCTGGCCTGCCGAGCCGTAGGTTCGAAGGTCGCGTCCGCCGAGGGTGAGCGACAGGTCGTCGCGGTGCGGGCCGGCATGTGTGAGTCCACGCCGGATGTCGGCGGACCGGTTCCGGGCGAGCGCGTCGCGCAGCGCGGCTTCGACGTCGCCGGAGTCCTCGATGGTGCTGGCGTAGGAGAGGTCGGCAGTCGCGCGCTCGCCGATCGCGGCGCAGAGCTCGGCGTAGCGGGTGCGGTAGGCGAGCGCCCAGTCGCTCCGGGCGCGCCACAGAATGGCGCCGTGCTCGGCGAGGGGCGCATCCCACACGGCCACGCTCTGGTCCCTGAGCGCGCCGGGCCGGCGCATCGCGGCGCTCCGTTGGGCGAGTGCGGCGCGATAGCGCTGCAGCGCGGCGAGGTACGGGCGCGAGCTGAGCGCGAGCATCACATCCAGGAGGCGGCGTCGCGCGCTGGGCGCCCCGGCGACGATGTCGGCGTCGCGCGGCGACAGGAGCACGGCGGGGAACGCGCCTAACGCATCGGCGAGGCGGGCGCGCTCGTCGCCGTCGACCAGCACGCGTTTGCGTTTGCCGGCGCGCTCGAAGCCCACGGACACCGACCGGTGGGGCGCGTCTGCCATCTCGGCCGACAGGTGAAAGCCCGCGGTGTCGAAGCGAACGAGCTCGGCATCCCGCGCGCCGCGGAAGGAGCGGAGGAGCTGGAGATAGTGGATGGCCTCGAGCAGGTTGGTCTTGCCCTGGCCGTTCTCTCCGATGAGCGCGAAGCCCTCGGGCGGCGGCGCGAAGTCGAGGCGGGCGAGATTCCGGAAATCGCGGATCGCGAGACGCGTGAGCACGGCGCGCGCCGGGCTCGCGGGCGCGACGCCCGCTGCCCCGGGCGGCTCTCGGCGCGCGTCCGCCACGACCATCTGCCTAACGGCCGCTGAACCGCGCCGCGCGCTTCTCGAGGAACGCCTGCATCCCCTCGCGCATGTCGTCGGTGGCGGACAGGAGGCCGAAGTAGGAGGCTTCGACCTCGAGGCCGGCGTCGAGCGGGAGGTCATCGCCGCGGTTCACGGCTTCGATGCAGAGCGCAATCGCGACGGGTCCGAACGCGATGATCTGCCGCAGCATCCGCTCGGCTTCGGCGAGAAGGTCGGACGCGGGCACGACTTTGTTGACCAGCCCGATGCGGTACGCGTCGGCGGCGTCGATCATCTCCGCCGTGAGCAGCAGCTCGAGCGCGCGGCCTTTGCCGACCAGCCGCACCAGGCGCTGAGTGGCGCCGTAGCCGGGCGTAATGCCTAACTTGAGCTCCGGCTGGCCGAGCCTGGCCGTGTCGGCGGCGATGCGGATGTGGCACGCCATCGCCAGCTCGCAGCCGCCGCCTAACGCAAAGCCGTTGAGCGCCGCGATCACCGGCTTGGGACAGCGCTCGATGCGCGTGAACACGCGCTGGCCCGTGCGCGCGCGCACCCGCCCCTCGGCCGGTCCTTGGCGCGACAGCTCGGCGATGTCGGCGCCGGCGACGAACGCCTTCGTCCCCGCGCCGGTCACGAGGACGCCTGCCACGTCCTCGCGCCGTTCCACCAACTCCATTGCCTCATCCAGCTCGGCGATGGTCTCGTCGTTGAGCGCATTGAGTTTGTCCGGCCGGTTGACGCGAATGGTCGCAACGCGGTCATGGACGTCGAAGGCGAGGTTCTGGAAGGGCATGGTCGACGAGCGCTGAGGGAACGCGGCCGAGCGTCGGGGCACGAGGCGCGCGAGCCGAAATGTAACGCGCGAGTCGAGTCCGGCGACGCGCCGCCGCCATCTCGAACCGTGGCGCCCGAGTCCGGCTCGAGCCGACCTGTACTCGACTGTTCCGCGTCTGGCCCTCCGCTGGTACGTTTCCGTCGGTGCAACCCATCCAGGCCGTCCGTTGGTCGCCGGACTGCAATGCCGTTCGCATCATCGATCAGACGGCATTGCCGGAGCGGTACATCGAGCGCGATCTCAGGTCGCTCGACGATGTGTGCGCGGCCATATCGTCGCTGGCCGTTCGGGGCGCTCCGGCCATCGGGATCGCCGGCGCCATGGGCCTGGTGATCTCGCTGGCCTCGTTCGAGGACCCGACGACCGAGCGCCTGCGGGCGCGCATCGCGGTCCACGCGCAACGGATCATCACCACCCGGCCAACGGCAGCGAACCTGGCGTGGGCCGTGAACACCGTCGCAGCGGCAGCGAAGGAGCCGCACGCCTCGGGGCGCGCGGCGCTGCAGGCGATGCGCGCCGTAGCCGACGCGCTCCTGGCCGACGACGCGGCAATGTGCCGTCGCATCGGCGCGTTAGGCGAGCAGCTGCTCGGCGATGGCGCGCGCGTCCTCACGCACTGCAACGCCGGTGCGCTCGCCACCACCGGCATCGGAACCGCGCTCGCGCCGGTGTACGTGGCCGCGGAGCACGGCCGCCAGGTTTCGGTGCTCGCCTGCGAGACGCGCCCGTTGCTCCAGGGGGCGCGCTTGACGGCGTGGGAACTGTCGCGCGCCGGTGTGCCGGTGCGCGTGATCACGGATGGCGCGGCCGCGTCGGCCATGCGCGCGCGTCGCGTGGACCTCGTCATCGTTGGCGCCGATCGCATCGCCGCCAACGGCGACGTGGCGAACAAGATCGGTACCTACGCGCTGGCGCTCCAGGCGCGATACCACGGGATCCCGTTCTACGTCGCCGCGCCGACATCGACGTTCGATCCGGCCATCCCCGACGGGAGCGCGATTCCCATCGAGCAGCGGGACCGTGCGGAAGTGGCGCGCATCAACGGCCGATCCATCGTGCCTAACGAGGTGCCGGTGGACAACCCCGCCTTCGACGTGACGCCGGCCGATCTGGTCACCGCGATCATCAGCGATCGCGCCATTCACTATCCGCCGTATCGGTTCGTGCCGTGACGCACGTCCTCGCGATCGATCAGGGGACTACGGGATCGACGTGTCTCGTCATCGATGCGACCGGACGCATCGTTGGGCGCGGCTACCGGGAAATTCCGCAGCATTTCCCACAGCCGGGCTGGGTGGAGCACGACGCCCGCGACCTCGTTGCGTGCACGCTTGCGGCCGGCCGCGACGCGATCGCGCAGGCGAAGGCGATGCCCGACGCCATCGGCATCACCAATCAGCGCGAAACGGTCGTGATGTGGGATCGGACGACGGGCGAGCCGGTGGGCCGCGCGATCGTGTGGCAAGATCGGCGTACGGCGGCGCGCTGCGCCGAGCTCGCCGACGAGTCCGACGCGATCGCGGCGCGCACCGGTCTGGTGCTCGATCCGTATTTCTCGGCCACCAAAATCGAATGGCTGTTGTCGCACGAGGCGATCGCGAAACGCGCCGACCGCGGCGAGCTGATCGCCGGAACCGTGGACACGTGGCTCATCTGGAATCTCACGGGCGGCTCGGTGCACGCGACGGATCCGACCAATGCGTCGCGCACCATGCTCTACGATATCGGCAGCCTCGACTGGAGCGACGACCTCTGCCGCTTGTTTGGCGTGCCGCGGAGCATCCTGCCCGAGGTGAGAGCGTCGAGCGCGTTGTTCGGCGTTGCAGCGCGCGAGCATTTCGGCGCCGAGATGCCGATTCACGGAGTGGCAGGGGATCAGCAAGCCGCGCTCTACGGGCAGGGATGCTGGCGCGCCGGGGAAGGGAAGAACACGTATGGCACCGGAGCATTCTTGCTCCTCAACACGGGCCGGCAGCGCGCGGCGGCCGGGGGCGGACTGCTGGCGACGGTGGCGTGCGATGAGGCGGGCGGCGCAGCGTACGCGCTCGAGGGCGCGATCTTCATTGCCGGCGCCGCCATTCAATGGCTGCGCGATGGGTTAGGCATCGTGGAGCGAGCGGCCGACACGGAGCGCCTCGCCGCGCAGGTCGAGTCCACCGGCGGCGTCTACTTCGTGCCGGCGCTGGTTGGACTCGGCGCACCGCACTGGGAGCCGGGTGCGCGGGGAACCATCGTCGGGCTCACCCGCGGGACCACGCGTGCGCACCTGGCGCGCGCCGCCCTCGAGGCGATGGCGTACTCGACGGCCGATGTGCTCGCCCTCATGCGCCGGCGAAGCGGGGTGCCCTTCGACCGCTTGCGTGTTGACGGCGGCGCCACCGAAAATGCGTGGCTCATGCAGTTCCAGGCGGATGTGCTCGGCGTCCCGGTCGAGCGGCCCGATGTGATCGAGACCACGGCGTTAGGCGCGGCGGGACTGGCGGGTGTCGCGACGGGAGTCTGGTCCAGCGCGTCGTCGTTCCTCGCGACGCGAACCTACCAGCGGTTCGAGCCTGGAGCGGATGCGCCGGCAGCCCGAGACGGCGCTCGCGACTGGGCCCGCGCCGTGCGAACGGCCCTCGCCTGGGCGCGGGATCGCGGCTGATGCGCGCGCTCGTTCTCGCATTCTCGCTCTCGCTCGGCGGCCATCAGGGCGGCGACAAATGGCTCGCGCCTGACAAGCTCAAGCACTTTTTCATGTCGGCGTTCGTCGAGACCGCGAGCTATGGCGCGCTGCGCGCGATGCGGGTCGATCACCACGATGCGCTCGTGAGCGCCGCCGGGATCGCGGTGAGCGTCGGGGTCGCCAAGGAAGTGCACGACCAGTGGACCGGCGAAGGATTCTCGATGCGCGACCTCAGCTGGGACCTCGCCGGCACCGCCGCCGGAGCAGCTTTTCTCTCGCACGCACAGTGAGGTCTCGCGCTGTCCGCTTGCGGCGGTTTCATTCGATATATTCATGGGGTCGCGTCCAGCGACGGACCGACGTTTGCCACAGCTTGGAGCTGTTCCGATGACCGATGCCGCGAGCAAGTCGACCGATGCAGTGGAGTCGCAGACGGCCGAGCGTCGCACGAATGAGGTGCTCCGGTCGCTGGTGAACGAGATGCTCCAGGGCGTTCGCGATCTGAGCCGGCGGACCGCGATCTGGAGCGCCGAGGAACGGGCGCAAGCGGAACGGGAGCTCGAGGTCATCATGGCGCGCGTGCGGGATGAGGCGGCACGCTCGCGGGTCGCCCGGCCGTGAGCGGGCGTTTGCACAGGAAGCGCAGCGTATGGCGTTGAAACCGCGGACGAAGTTTCTGTTAGGCGGCGCGTTGATTCTCGGAACCGCCGGCTACTTGATGGCGAGCGCGATCGCGCAGACCGGAACCTACTACCTCACGCCAACCGAGCTGGCCACCAAAGTCGCACAGGATCCATCCTTCTACGGAACCGGCGTGAAGGTGGGTGCACGCGTGGTGCCGGGCTCGGTCAATCGCGCGCCCGGCGGCCGCGACATGACGTTCCGCGTCACCGACGGCGACAAGACCTATCCGGTCAGCTTCCACGGCATCGCGCCGGACACGTTCACCGACAGCGTAGACGTCGTCATGGATGGGCGTCTGGCGCAGGACGGGACGTTCCGCGCGACGACCGTGCTCGCCAAGTGCGCGTCGCGATATGAGAACGCGCCTGCGAAATACCGCGCGACGCCGGGCTATCGCTCGGGCGGTGCGGCGCCGGCCCGCACGTGATTCTCATCGGTGAACTGTCGCTGTGGGTCGCGCTCCTCATGGCGGCCTGGGGGACGACGGCGGGATTTGCTGGCGCGTACACGCGTCGCGCCGAGCTGATTGCGAGCGCGCGCCGCGCGCTGTTTGCGATGTGCGGATTCGTCGTGCTCGCGTCCATCGGGCTGTGGACCGCGCTGCTCACCTCGGACTTCTCGTTCAAGTTCGTCGCCGCGTACACCAGCGCGAATCTGCCGAGCGTCTACAAGTTCACGGCGTTCTGGGCGGGGCAGGAAGGATCGCTGCTGTTCTGGGCGCTCATCCTGTCGATCTACGCCACCATCGCTGTCTACACGGGGCGAAAGAGTAATCGCGAGCTGATGCCGTGGGTGGTGCCCACGCTGTCGGCGATCGCGCTGTTCTTCATTCTCGTGTTGTGCTTCGGCGCCAATCCGTACGCGCGACTCGACTGGATCCCGCCTGACGGCCGCGGTCTCAACCCGCAGTTGCAGAATCCAGGCATGGCGGCGCATCCGCCTAACTTGTATCTCGGCTACATCGCGACGGCGATTCCGTTCGCGTTCGCAGTGGGGGCGCTGATCACGCGTCGTCTCGACGCGGAATGGCTGAGCTCCGTGAGGCGGTGGGTACTCCTCTCGTGGTTCTTCAATACCGTCGGGATCGTGCTCGGCATGTGGTGGGCGTACGTCGAGCTCGGGTGGGGCGGCTACTGGGCCTGGGATCCGGTCGAGAACGCGTCGTTTCTTCCGTGGCTCATCAACACGGCCTTCCTCCACTCGATCATGGTGCAGGAAAAACGCGGCATGCTTCGCAAATGGAACGTGACGCTCGTCGTGACGGCATTCCTGCTCTCCATTCTCGGCACGTTCATTACACGCAGCGGCGTGATCTCGAGCGTGCATGCCTTCTCGCAGTCGGAAGTGGGCTACTGGTTCCTCGGCTTCCTCATCCTCGCGATCGCGGTGACGGCGTATCTCGTGACGACGCGGTTGTCCGATCTGCGCGCGCGCGCCGAGCTCGAGAGCATGGTGAGCCGCGAGGCGACGTTCCTGTTCAACAACCTGTTG
>DASUHB010000049.1 GCA_036273715.1 Gemmatimonadaceae bacterium | reverse complement strand
TCCGGCGCCCGGGTCGGCATGCCTACGCCTCGGGCCGCGTTTGCCGACAACGACCTGGCGTTGGGCCGCCTCGTCGAGGCCCTCTCGCGCTCGCGCTTCTGGCACAGTACCGTTGTGTTCGTCGTGGAAGACGACGCGCAGAACGGACCCGACCATGTGGATTCGCACCGCGCGCCGTTTTTCATGATCAGCGCCTACAGTCATGCCGGGGTCGTGCACCGATTCGTGAACACCACGGACGTGATTGCCACCATCGCGGACATTCTGCACCTCGGCTCTCTGTCGCAATTCGACTATTACGGCCGCCCGCTGCGGGGGCTCTTCGCCGATTCGCCGGATCTGACCCCGTACGCAACTCAGGCGCCGGAGCAGCGGCTCGATGATCGCAATCCGGCTCGCGGTCCCGGCGCCGCGGCGTCCGCCCGGCTCAACCTTCGGCTGGAAGACGAATCGGACGATAACCTCTTCAACCACATTCTCTGGGAAGCGATCAAGGGGCCGGCCGTGCCGTATCCCGGCACGACGCATCGCGCGATGGCAAAGGGCGCGCTGGCCTACTGAAGTCACGCTGCACGCTGTACCCTTTCTCGATTCCGGCGCGCCGCTCGTCGTCGTCATCACGGTCCGCAACCCAACGACTCCCTCTTTGCACTCATGACGCCCGCCCGTTGGCTTCTCGCGATCGTATCGTTTGCCGCGGCCATCGGGGTGTCGTTGTACATCGTGGTCACGAGTTGGCCGCCGGCCGACCACCCGGTTTCGGTGAGCGTTGCCGCGCACGGGGTGTTGCTGGGGATCGCACTGCTCGAGCTGGGGGCGCGCGGAGCCAAGGTGCGTTTGAGCGCCGCGTCACTGCGTATTCCGATGACGTTCGGTGTCGCGTTGCGCGCGAGCGCGGGCGGCGACTTCGGTGCGGCGATCACACCCGCGCGCACGGGAGCGGAGCCGGCGCGCTTCCTGATCATGACGGAAGCCGGCATGTCGTCGGCGCACATCATCCTCGTGATTTACGCCGAGCTGTTTCTCGAGATGATTTCGTTGGCGATCGTCGCGATCGCGATGTTCTTCACGTTCCGGGACGCGGGCGCGATCATCACCGGCATGGCGAGCCTGGTGGCGATGTACGCCGCGTTCGTGTTAGGCACGGGGGCGTTGGGCTTCGTGCTGGCGCGCCGGGGCATGAAGGATGCGCCGCCGCGGCTGCTGGCGCGGCTCGGCGTGCACGGGACGCGGTGGCAGAAGTTTCGCAGTGTGCTCGAGCAGCTGCGTCGCGGCATCGAAGGGATGAAGGACATGCGGTTCGGCATGGCCGGCGTGGCGCTGCTCGCGTCGATCGTGCACATCCTGCTGCGGCTCGCGATCCTGCCGATCATCGTGTACTCGTTTGGCGTGCACGTGCCCGCGGCGCCGCTCATTTTGTGGCCGATCGCGCTGACGTACGGCAGCGTGGTGGTGGCGGTGCCGGCGGGCGGCGGCTTCATCGAAGTCGCGTTCAAGGAGACGCTGGGCCACGCGATTCCGGCGTCGATCTTCGGCGCGTCGCTCATCTGGTGGCGCTTCTACACCTTCTACCTCTACATCATCCTCGGCGCGATCGCGGCCGGCGGCACGGTGCTCCGGGCGCTCCGGCCGGACGACGACGATGATGAGGCGGTCCAGGACAGCGGGCCGGACCTGGCCGTGCAGCGCGATCCGGCGCGTTAGGCGTGGGCACGCGCCCGCCGGCGCGACAGCTCCGCGACGTTATCCGTCGAGTGACGGCGATGCTCGTCAGGGTTTGTTGCCTAACGCAGCCCGCACGCGTTGCAGGACAGTCTCGTCGACGGTGCCGGAGAGCACGTAGCCGGTCCCATCGGCGCCGCGCCACCGGATGACGTGGATCGCGGCGCCGCTCGAATCGCCGACGGCCGGGGAATCCGCGCTCGCCGGAGCCGGCGCGGCGCGCGTCGAGTCGTTAGGCATCGCGGCCGGCGGCGTCACCTCGAGCACCACCAGCGCGCCGTTGCCGACGCGGTACGTCTGGCGGCGGGCCATCACCGGGCCGCGCTGCACGGAGTCCACGGACACGAGCCGGGGCGACGATTGCGCGCCGCCGGGTTGGCCGGTCACCACGACCTCCGACAACTGCACGGCTTTGCCCTCGGCGATGCGGCGGGCGAGCGCACTCGATGATCGGGCCTCAGCGGCGCGCGACGCGGAATCGGCTGTCTTGATGGCGTCGGCGGCGATGGCGACGTTCATGTCGGTCGCGGATTTCTTCGCCGACGCGGCCTGCTGCCGCTCTTCCCGCGCGAACGATTTGACCTGCGGCTCGAGGCTGGGGGCGGGCGCGGCGTGCGGCCGCGCTCCGCCCAACGCGGCCGCCGGCGCCGGCGCGGGCGTCGCCTCCGGCCGGGGTGCGGCGCCGGCCGCCCCCGGCGCTGCCGCCATCGGCTCGTTCCGCGGCGCGGTGGACTCGCGCGCGGCGCGCGCCGGCTCCGTTAGGCGCTGCGTCTCGCCCGCCGACCCGGCCTCGCGCCGGTTCGCCCCGCGCGCGACCAGGAACGTGCCGGCGGCGACGAACGCGAGCGCCGCCGCCAGCCGGCTGTAGCGCATCCCCCACCATCGGGCGGGCGGCGCGGCGTCACGGGCCGCCGGTGGCGCAACCGCGAACGCCGGCGACGCGGCCTGCACCGCCGCCGCCGTTCGCGCCTGCGCCGGTGGCACCACGCCGGCGGGCACGTCGTCGAGCGCCATGAGGATGCGCGATGACGCCGCGATCAGGCCCCGCGCCTCGGCCACGCGATCGGCGCACGCGCCGCACGCCGACACGTGCGCGTCGATGCCTTGGGCATCGTCCGCGCCTAACGCGCCGTCGAGCCGCGCGTGGATCGTGCCGTCGTCAAGATGCTGCATGACCCGTGCTCCCCGGCTGCGCCTCGCGCAGCGCCTCGTACTGTTCCACCAATCGACGCCGCGCCCGGGCCAGCGTCGTCCCGATCGATCCGGCCGACAGGTGCAACGCCTGCGCGATTTCCTCGTAATTCAATCCTTCCTCGCGCATGAGCAGCGCCAGCCGGTCGCGCTCCGTCAACGCGTTCACCGCGCGCCGCGCCAGCGCTGTGTCCTGCGCGCGCTCGAGCGACAACGGCTCCGGTTCGACGACATCGTCGCGCGTCTCCTCGCGCAGCAGCGCCAGGCGCGCGCGACGCCGGGCATCGCGCCGCGCGTCATCGCGCACGAGATTGTTCGCCACGGTGAACAGCCAGGCGCGCTCGTTCGACAACCGGCGCTGACGGAGCGCGCGCACGAACGTCTCCTGCGCCACCTCTTCCGCCCAGTCGCGATCGCCTAACCGACGGGTGAGGTAGCGCACGAGCATCCCGTGATACGTTCGAAACAGCCGCTCCGCATCGTCCATTCACCAGTTCTCCCGGCGCGGCGTCCGGTCCGCGGCATTGAGCATCGTCGCCCGCATTTTGTACCCGCCATCCATCCACGCAGACGTATCGGACTGCCGCTCGTGGTTGCTGCGATGGAGACGCCGCCGCGGGCAGATCGTGCACACGCGGCGATCATCTCGCGAGCGAGCTCGACGCTTGCACCGGCTAAGTTCACTCCTGCGAACGTGTTCGATCCTCGATACCGCCCGGGTGCCGCCAGCACAGGTGAGCCCGATTCGTGGCACCTCACTTGCGCCCGGTCCGTATCCGACGAGGATTGATTCGGGATCAGGCAACCCAGCCGATCTCCGTGCCGCCGGTCAGAACGGCTGAAATTCTGTAGGACTCTCGCACCAATCAGGACTCCATGTCGCGCTACCTCGCTTCGCTGATCGCTCTTCCGCTGTTCGTCTTCACGACGACCGCGCACGCGCAGTCCGAGTCGGCGCTCAGAAAGAGCGACCTGGTTCGCTATCTCACGGGCACCACGTACTCGAAAAGCGAGATCGCGGCGATCGTGCGACGCAACTGCCTTGCCTTCGTGCCGTCGGCGCGCGACCGCGAAGATCTCAAGCAGCTCGGCGCGAACGACGCGATCCTGCGCGAGATCGATCGCTGCGTGAACAACAACAACAAGGCTTCGTCGTCGGAGTCGTCCGACAATCCATCGCGGCCGGTCGCGCCGGCGCCGGCGTCGCCGCCGACGCTCACGGTGATCAACGGGCTGGCGTCGGCAACGAGCGGTAGCGTTGCGTACATCAGCGTCGATCTGGCTCGCGGCGACGCGCCGGTGCCGGGCGCGCGGCTCATGCTCAAGGGCGCCACGGGCATTCCCGGCGGCGCGCAGGCCGACCCCGTGGCCATCACCGACGCCAGCGGACGCGCGACGTTCACCGTGCCGGCCGGCACGCACGCCGGGACGTATCACATGACCGTCGTCACCTCCGATGGCTCGCCGCTCGAGGGCACGACGGCAGTCTCGCTCAGCACGATGCCGGCTGGCGCATCGTTAGCCACGGTCAACCCGACGGCGATTGCGATCGGCGCCGGTGCGCGGGGGACGCGCGAGCTGAGCGTGGCGGTGAACGACGCGTTCGGCAACCCGGTGAGCAAGGCGACGGTGCAGGTGCGGCCCTATCCGGCGCGCTCAGGGTTAGGCACGCTGACGCAAACGACCAACGATGCCGGCGTGGCCAAGTTCTCGATTCAAACGCAGCCGCTCCAGGCCGGCGACAGCCTGGTGGTGAGCGTCGGCGATCGCGCCGTGGCGAGCGTGCGCGTCACGGCGGCCGAGCAGGTGACCGCGCTCTTGCTGGAAGCCGAGCGTCAGTTAGCCACCGGGCGATCGGGGGCGGTCGCTGCCTACGACAGCGTGCTCTCGGTGGATCCGGCGAACACGCGGGCGCTGCTGGGCCGCGGCTACGCCGAGTCGGCGGAGGGAAAATTCGACGCTGCCAACAAGGACTTCGCCACGGCGCTGCGCGAGGGTGAAGATGTGTCGGGCGCGCACACCGGACTCGGATACACGGCGCTCCGGCGCGGCGATCTCGGCGGTGCAGCGCAGCACTTTCAAGAGGCACTGCATTCCGCGACCGGAGATCCGGCAGCGTCCACCGGTCTCGCCTACGCCGAGCTGTGGCGCATCGACTCGCGGCAAGCGCCGCACCGCGCCGACGCGCTCTCGAGTCCGCGGCCCACATCGTATCCGGCCAGGGCGGCGGACGACCTTCGCACGGGCATCGCATCCTTCGCCGCACGAAACACCGAGGCGGCGGAGCGCTCGCTCACCAGCGCCGCGAGCGCGGCGCCGAATTGGCCTGACGTGTTTTACACGCGCGCGCTGGTGTACCAGGCGGAGGGCCGCAGCGACGCGGCGGCGACGGATTTCCAGAAGTATCTGAATCTCCGGCCCAACGCGGTGGATCGCGCCGACGTCGCGAATCGCATCAAGGCGCTCAGCCGCAGCCCGGCGACCGCGTTTGCGTTAGGCGCGATCCCGGGTGGCGGCCAGTTCTACACCCAGCAGCCCGTCCTCGGCGTGATCGTGCTGGGCGGTGTGGCGGCCGGCACGGCGTGGGCGCTGCACTCGACCACCAGCACCGAGATCCGCACGTTCACGGATCCGTTCGGCCGCGTCGACACCTTCACGGTGAACGTGTCCAAGCGCAAGAACCTCGGCGCCGGGTTGGCGGTGGCCGGCGGCGTGCTGCTCGTGGGGGCGATCGAAGCGGCGCTGCACGTGTCGAGCGCGCGCGGCGATCCGTACCCGCCATCGTCGCCGCCGAACGGAAGCGGCGCCGGGCGCAGCACGGGGGCGCTGCTCACGTCGCCGCGGCTGGAGCCGGTGCTGGGCGTCGATCCCGTGTCGGGCGCGCCCCGCTGGGGGCTCGCCCTGCACCTCGGATTCCGTTAGGCTGGCGGGCGATCGGCGCGCGCCGACGGCACCGGCCGCGCGCTCGTGCCCATGTTGGGCGAAGGCGGCGGGGGCGGCGGAGGGGGCGGCGCCGCCGTGACCGTGACCGACGCGGTACCGGACACCCCGCCGCTCGTCGCCGTGATCGTCACCGCCGGCCCGGCCGCGATCGCGTTGACCATGCCGGTGCTGGACACAGTCGCCGTGTTGTCGTTCGACGACGACCACGTCACCGTGCGACCCGTGAGCGGATTCCCGCCGGCGTCTCGAGGCTGCGCCGACATCTGCACGGAATCGCCGGCGGCGATTGAGGTATCGGATGGCGTCACCACCACGGAGCCGACCGCCACCGGATTGACGGTCACCGCCGCGCTTCCGCTCTTGCCCTCGCTCGTCGCCGTAATGTTCGCGGTGCCCTGAGCGACGGCGGTCACGAGCCCGGTGCTGTCGACCGTGGCCGCGGCCGTGTTGTCGGACGACCACGTCACCGTGCGTCCCGTTAGCACGTGGCCCTGCGCGTCCTTCGTCGTCGCGGTGAACGTGGCCGTATCGCCGACCGTCATCGTCTTGCTGTTAGGCGAGACCGTGACCGTCGCAACCGGCACGGGAATCACGACGATCGTCGCAGCGCCCTGATGCCCTTCGCTCGCGGCGGTGATCGTCGCCGTGCCGGCGCCCTGGCTCACCACGTGGCCGGTGCTGGAGACGATCGCGACGTTGTCATCGCTGCTGTTCCACGTGACCGTGCGACCCGAGAGCGGATTCCCCGCCGAATCCACGGGTTGCGCCGAGAGGTTGGTCGATTGGCCTAACACAAGGGTATCGAGCGATGGGGTCACGGTCACGTTCGCCACCGGCACCTGCGCCACGGTGACGGATGCGAAGCCTTGCTGGCCGTCGACGGTGGCCGTGATCACCGCATCGCCAATACTTCCCGCCGTGACGAGGCCCGCTCCGTTGACGGATGCGACGCCGCCCTTGTTGGATTTCCAGGTGACCGTTCGGCCCGTGAGGCTGAGCGTATCGCCGACGGAATCGAGGGCCACTGCGGCCAACTGGGCGGTTTGCCCGGTGAAGAGCGACACGGCGCCGGGATTCACGTCGACGCTCGAGACGGGCACGAGCTTCACCGTGATCGACGCGTTGCCGTGCACGGCGCCGCTGGTGGCGGTGATCGTCGCCGTCCCCGGGGCAACGGCGATCACGTTCCCCGACGTGCTCACGGTGGCCACGTTGGTGTTGTTCGATGCCCACGTGACCGTTTGGCCGGAGAGCGGATTGCCTTGCGCGTCGGTGACGGTTGCCGAGAGCTGCAGTTGCTGCGTCGGGAAGAGCGTGGCCGATCCCGGCGAAATGACGACCGAGTTTGCGGGCGCGGGCGAGACCGTAATCGATGCGCCCATGTGCGCCGGGCCGCTGGTTGCCGTTACCGTCGCCGACCCGACGGACACCCCCTTCACGATCGTCACTGCTCCCGACGTCGGAGTGACCGTGGCCACGGCGGAGTTGTCGACCGACCAGGAGACGGCCGCGCCGGCGATCACCGCCCCGGCCGAATCTTTCACCGTGGCCGAAAGCTGGCCCGTCTGCCCAACGGTGAGCGGCAGGCTCGTCGGCGCGATCACGATGGATGCCGGCGTCGGCGCGCCGACGGAGACCGCCGCGCTGCCGGATTTTCCTTCACTCGCCGCGGTGATCGTCGCAGGCCCAACGGCGATGCCGGTCACGAGGCCCGTGTTGTCCACGGACGCGACCGTCGCGTCGGAGCTGGACCACGTCACTACCCGACCCGAGAGCGGATTGCCGCCGGCGTCGACCGGCTGCGCCTGGAATTGGAACTTCTGCCCGACTTTGATCACCTGGTTAGGCGGCGTCACGTTGACGGCGGCCACCGGTTGCGGCAGCACGGTGATGGTGGCGATCCCCGAGACGCCGTTGGCGCTCGCGGCGATCTGCGCGGTGCCGGTGTCGACGGAGGTCACGGCGCCGTTGCTCGACACGGTCGCCACGTTGGCGTTGGACGTGTTCCAGAAGATCGTGGCGCCGGTCACCGTCTGCCCCTGCGCGTTGACGACTCTGGCGCTCAGGGTGACGCTGGTTCCGATGACGATGGAGTCGTTGGACGGCGTGATGATGATTTTGCCGACGCCGCCGGTACCGGTGCTGTCGCCTCCGCAGGAAAGGAGGAGAGCGAAGCCGGCGGCGGCAAATGCGAGTGCTGCGGATCGAAGTACGGCGCGCATCTGACGAGTCTCGGAGGTGGCGCGGACCGATGTTAGCGGGCAACCCGCACGATGGGGAAGCAGTAAGCAAGAAACGGGGAACAAGCTGCGCAACGGGTCCGCGAGCTCGGGCTCGCCAGACACGGTTTCAAAGTGGAGGCGACGTCTTGCGATCCGAGTTCGTGGACTTGCCGGAGCAGCCGGCGGCCCACCTCCACGAGGCGCGTAGTCACCTAGTGGCGACCCATCTGAGTCACTTTGTAGTGACTATTGCTAAGTCTCTGCAAAGTAGTTATTAAAGCCATCGCCGACATCGGCCCGCCAAGACTACATGTTCGACAGTCGTCACCTCATGGTGGCAAGAGAAATGGAACGAGACCGCGAAGCCACTCGAACCAAACTGATGGATGCCGTCGAACGCATCGCCATCCGCGACGGCTTCGAGTCGTGTGGCGTGAACGCGATAGCCCACGAGGCAGGCGTCGACAAAGTGCTCATCTATCGGTACTTCGGCGGTGTCGCCGGCCTCGTCTCCACCGTGATCGCACAGCGCGCGGCGTGGCCGAACACACCCGGCGTGTCCTTTGGCGACGGCGTCTCCCCCGGCTCCTCGTTCTCGACCGCACTCATTACTCAAGCCCGCGACATCCGCGCTCGACCCCTCGCTCAACACGCCATCGCGTGGGAAGCAAGCGGGCACGCGGATCACGTAGTCGCGCGCCCCGTGACCGAGGGCCGCGAGACGCAGTTCGCCGCGCTCGCGTCAGCGCTCCACGAACGCGCGCCGTCGCGACTGGATGTCGACGCGGTTGGCGCCCTCGTTGCCGCCGGCCTCACGATACTCGCCGCGCGCACGGACGGCGTACCATTTTTCGGGCTCGATGTGCAAAAGGACGCCGACTGGCGTCGCATCGAGAAGGCCGCCGGCACCATCTTGCGGGCACTGCTCGATCCATCCGATGCCTGAAGCAGCGAGACGATGACCGAATTACTGAGCATGGCGCCGCCTGCGGCCTCGACGCCCGCCGCGGCGGGCATCGACGTCCGCGGCCTCACGAAGCTCTACGGGGACCTGGCCGCGGTGTCGAACCTGTCGTTCACCGTGCAGGCAGGCGAAGTGTTGGGCCTCGTCGGGCCTAACGGAGCCGGCAAGACCACCACGCTGCGCAGCTTGAGCGGCATCATCCGCCCGACGAGCGGCACGATCCACATTGCCGGACACGATCTCGCCGCCGACCCGGTCGGCGCCAAGGGCGCGCTCGCGTTCATCCCCGATGAACCGCACCTGTTCGAGTACCTGTCGGTGGACGAGCACCTGCAGTTCATCGCGCGGCTATACGGCGTGAGGGACGCGGACCAGCGGATCGGTCCCTTGCTCACGGAGCTCGAGCTCACCGAAAAGCGCGACGCGCTCCCCGCCGAGTTGTCGCGCGGCATGCGGCAGAAGCTCGCGATCGCGTGCGGCCTGCTGCACGATCCGAGAGCGCTGGTGCTCGACGAACCGCTCACCGGCCTCGATCCCGGCGGCATGCGGAAGATGAAAGCGACGATCGTCGCGCGTGCGAGAGAGGGGGCGGCAGTCGTCCTGAGCTCGCACCTCCTCCACCTGGTGGAAGAGTTGTGCACGCGCATCCTGATCATCTACGGCGGTCGGGCGGTGGCGTTCGGCGCGCTCGACGACATCATCGCCGAACGTCCGCAGCTCGCGGGGCGGGGCCTCGAGGACATTTTCCTGGCGCTGACGAGCGACGGCGGCTCGGCCGCCACGTGACCTCCGAGCCGCAACCGCCGTTCGCCGCGCTCGGCTGGCTGCTCGTGCGCGGCGTGGTGAACCGGACCGTTAGGCGGGCGCGCCGCGTGCGGCAGCCGCGGTACGCGCTGGCGCTCATCGCCGGCGTCGGCTACTTCTGGTTCATCCTCGTGCGTCCGCGCGGCGACACCGTGCTCGTGGGCGCGACGCCCGACGGCACGGCGCATCTGGCCTATGCGTTAGGCATCGCGGTGCTCGCGGCCAGCTGGTGGCTCTTCGGCAGCGACGAAGTGGCGCTCAATTTTTCGACGGCCGAAGTCCAGCTGCTGTTCGCCGCGCCGCTCACGCGGCGGCAGCTCGTGGCGTTCAAGCTGCTGCAGGCGCAGCTGGTGATCGTGATCAGCGTGGTGATCTGGCTCGCCATCCTCGGGCGATCGCCCGGGTCGATGGTGGAGCGCGCGGTCTCGCTCTGGATCGTGTTCACGGCGCTCTATCTGCACCGCGTGGGCGCGTCGCTGGTGCGCGAGAGCGCAGCGGAGCACGGAGCGGCCGGTGTTAGGCGGCACCTCGTGCCGATCGTCGTGGTTGCCGCCGCGCTCATCGCCGTCGGGTGGGGCGTCGCCGCCCAGCTGCCGGCGCTCCGCGCCGGGATCGCGTCCGGCGATACGTTAGGCGCGGCGGTTGCGGTGCTCCATGCGCCGGCGAGCAAAGCCGTGCTCTGGCCGTTTCGCCTGGTGCTCGCGCCGGTGTTCACCGCATCCACGGCCGCGTGGCTGCGCGCCCTGTGGCCGGCGCTCGTGTTGGTGGCGCTGCACGTGGTGTGGGTGCTGCGTACCGACGCGGCATTCGAGGAAGCCGCCGCCGCGAATGCCGCCCGTCGCGCGGTGGCGCTCGCGCGGCGCGCGGGACGAACCACGATGCCGGCCACGCGCGGCGTGCGCCGGCGGTTCCGGCTGCCGCTGCCCGCACGAAGCTCGCCCGCCGCGGCGATCGTCTGGAAGAACGCCGTTGCGTTAGGCCGCACGTTCGCGCTGCGTACGGTGATCGCGATCGTCGTCGCGGTGGTCATCTTCGTGGTCGTGCTCGACTCGGTGCTGCCGCAAACGGACCGGCTCTCGGTGCTCGCCGGCCGCCTGTGCCTGGCGTTCGCGCTGATGCTGCTGCTCGCCGGCCCGCTCTGGGTGCGCAACGATCTCCGGTTGGACATGCTGCAGCTCGAGCTGCTGCGGTCGTTCCCGGTGCGCGGCGCCACGCTCGTGCGGGCCGAGCTGTGCGCGGCGCTGATGACGTTGGGCGTGGTGCAGGTGCCGGTGCTGCTCGGCGCCTACGTGCTCAATCCGGTGCACAACAAGATCGGGCAGTCGTGGTCCGATCAGACGGCGCTGCTCATCACGAGCCTGATCCTTCTGCCCACCGTGAGCGCCCTCGGCGTGTTGGTGCAGAACGCCGGCGCGTTGCTGTTTCCGGGCTGGATCCGGTTGGGTCTGTCGCGGCCGGGCGGCGTCGAGGCGGTGGGTCAGGGGATCGTGACGATGTTCGGCTCGCTGGTGGTGCTCACGCTCGGCCTGGCGCTGCCGCTGGTGTTCGGCGGCGGCGTAGCCATCGTAGCGGTATCGCGCGTCGGGTTGTGGGGGCTCGTGCCCGGCACGGTGGTGGGCGCGGCGATCGTGGCCGCCGAGGTGTGGGCGATCACCGCCTGGCTGGGCGGTGTGTTCGAGCGGACCGACGAGGTGCCGGACGAAACGGCGCCGGCCGCCGCCTAACGCGCCTTGGGCGCCGCGTCGCGCGCCTCGCGGTGCGCCAGGGCGCCGGGCCCGATCACGTCGTCGCCGAATCGCTCGCGCAGCGCATCGACGGTGTGCGCCAGCGTGCGGTCGCGCGCGGTTTCGGCGAACGCGCCCGCCGGCGCCTCGAAGAAGGCGAGCTGCGCGGGCGCCGGCGCGGGCGCCAGCGAGGACAGCGACACGCCTAACAGACGGGCCTTGCAGCGCCGCGTCGCGCGCAGGCGGCGGAGCAGCATCCGCGCCGTCTCGTGGATCGGCCGGTCCGACATCACGCCGTCGTCCAGCGTGCGGCTCGCCTGGCGCGTCGAGAAATCGTAGTCGCGCAGCTTGACGGTGATGGTGCGTGTCGTGAGGCCTTCGGCGCGAAGATCGGAGGCCGCGCGCACGACGAGGCGCAGGAGCTCGCGCTCCAGCGATGCATCGTCGCCGATGTCGGTCGAGAACGTGTCCTCGCGGCTCAGGCTCTTGAGCTCGCCGTCGCCCGACACGCGCCCGTGGTCCACGCCGTGAACGCGATCGAGCAGCCAGCGTGCGTCGCGCTTGCCTAACCATGCGACGAGCGTCCGCTCGTCGTGCGCCAGCACGTCACGCACCGTCACCAGGCCGTGGCGCTTGAGGCGCTCCTGGAACCGCGGACCCACGAGCGGAATCTCGCCTAACGTGAACCGCGTCAGGAATGCGGCTTCCTCGCCGGCCGGCACGATGTGCACGCCGGTCCGGCCGGTGTCGGGCCTGGGCTTGGCGACTTCGACGGCGAGCTTGGCGACGAGCTTGTTCGATCCGCCGCCGATCGACACCGTGAGTCCCGATCCCTCGCGCACCGCGTCGCGGATGCGGTGCGCCGTGTGCTCGATGGGCTCGCCGCCATAGAGCGCTTCGGTGCCGGTGAGATCGAGGTACCACTCATCGATGCTCGCGGTCTCGACGATCGGCGCGAATCGGTGCAGGATAGAGCGAATCTGACGGCTCTTCGTCGCGCATTCGCGCCGCGGAACCGGCACGCACATGGCGCGCGGACAGAGGCGCAGGGCTTGCGACACCGGCATCGCCGACCGCACGCCGAACGCTCTCGTCTCGTAGGACGCCGAGCAGACGACGCCGCGGCTCAAGGCCGAGCCGCCCACGATGAGCAGGGGCGCTCGACCGGCGCCCTCGGGATCGACTAACCGGGCGACCGCGACGAAGAACGCGTCGGCGTCGGCGAGCAGAACGTTAGGCACAACCTTCACGCGAGGAGCGGACGATGGGGCACATGGTCGACTTCGAGGCGAATGGACGCAACGGGATAGGATATCTCGCCACACCGCCCGGAGGCAAAGGCGCCGGGCTCATCCTGGTCCAGGAATACTGGGGCCTCGTGGACCACATCAAAGATCTCGCGGAACGCTTCGCGAAGGCAGGCTACGTGACGCTCGCGCCGGATCTGTACCACGGAAAGACCGCCAAGAGCCCGGACGAGGCCGGCAAGATGCTCATGGCCCTCAACATTGCTGAAGCAGGCAAAGAGATGAAGGGCGCCGCGCAGTATCTGCTCTCGAATCCGGCGGTCGTGTCGAAGCGCGTTGGCATCGTCGGTTTCTGTATGGGCGGCCAGCTGGCGTTGCACGCCGGGATGGAATATCCCGAAGCGATCGCCGCGGTCGTCGACTTCTACGGCATACATCCCGCAGTCAAGATCGATGCGAAGCGTCTCCGCGTCCCGGTGCTCGGCCACTTCGGAAAGCAGGACAAGTCGGTGAGCGAGGAGTCGGTCCAGACGCTGGCGACGGCGATCAGCAAGGCGGGAGGGAGCTTCGAATATCACTATTATGATGCCGGCCATGCGTTCTTCAACGACACGCGGCCTGTATACAGTGAGCGCGACGCCAAAACCTCCTGGAATCGGACGCTGGATTTCCTCAAGCAGCACGTGTCCTGAGGAGCGTGTTCGAGACGGTTCTTGGAACCCGAGGCAGCGGTTGTTGGTAGATGACATACGGGAGTTGACACCGTCCGGCCGGCGGGATGTCCGGTGGGACGCTGGTCGTGTCGGCTTCAAACAGATGTTCGATGATCGACCGCTAGCGAAAAGCGCCCATGGAACTCATTCTATGGTGCGAACGTTCACCGTAGGGTGACTGGCACCAGGTCGACCGAGGGGGGCTGGAGATGGCGACGGTTGTGGCTGGCGAAACGACGGCGGCCGGTGGGCGGCGGGCCAAACAGGGCGGCAGGGGGCGGCGCGAGTCAAAGGAGGAATTCGTGAAGAAGACTGTCGATCGCGAGCGCGCGCCAAAGAGCCCGAGGAGGGCGAGGGCGCGGCGTCCGCAGAATCCGACAATTGAATATGGCGCGCAGGCGAACCAGGATCTGCTCGATTTGTACATCGCCGAGGCGCATGAGATTCCGCAGCGGACCGCTGCGGAGCAGAAGGCGCTTGCCCGTGTGATGCGCGATGCCAAGGCATCGGCGGATGAGAAGGCCGAGGCGCGGGACAAGCTCATCTCGGCGAACATCCGGTTCGCGTTCTCGATTGCGAAGCAGTATCAGCATCGGGGGCTGGATCTGGAGGACTTGATCGCCGAGGCGAACACGGGACTCGTGCGCGCGGCCGACAAGTTCGACCCGGACGTGGGTGTGAACTTCATCTCGTACGCGGTGTGGTGGATCAGGCAGGCGATCCATGCGGCGCTGGCGCGGCAGTCGCGGTCCGTTAGGCTTCCAGCCAACCGGGCGAGCGATCTCACGCGTATCGCGCGGGCGCGCACCGCGCTCGAATCTTCGTTGGGCAGGGCGCCGACGGTGGACGAGATTGCGTACGTGGCGCAGCTGTCGCCGGCGATGGTGAAGGACCTGCAGGGACTCACCCAGCCGGAGCGGTCGTTCGACGAGCCGTTAGGCGAAGGGCACGGCGAGCGCGAGGGGCGGACGCTGGCGAGCATTCTCTCGGTGGAGGATGCCGACGAGGATGCGCTGCCGGGGCGGATCGAGGAGGAGTCCCGGCGCACGCTGCTCATGCGGGCACTGGAGACGTTGCCGCCGCGGGACAAGCGGGTGTTGATTCTGTATTTCGGTCTCGAGAGTGGGGAGCCGATGACGCTCAATCAGATCGCCGGGATGCTGGGCGTGACGAGGGAGCGGGTGCGGCAGTTGCGAGACCGGGCGGTGATGGCGATCCGGCGCGGCCGGACGGCGGAAGAGCTCAAGCGGGAGTGGGCTGCATGACGGTCGAGATCGCGCCGCTCAGGTTGTTAGGCGGCGCGGAAGTCGGAGACGAAACCAGATCGGGCGTCGCGTCTACGGATGCGGCGCCCGATTCTGTTCTGTTCGACGCCTACTCGGCGGCGGTCGTGGGCGCGGTGGAGCGGGTGGGGCCGAGCGTGGTGCATCTCGCGGTGCGTGGTGCGGCGACGGCGGAGCGTGGGCGGAGGCGTCGGGGGCCGAGTGAGGGAACGGGGTCGGGGTTCGTGTTCACGCCGGACGGGTTCGTGTTGACGAACAGCCACGTGGTGCACGGGGCGGAATCGATCAAGTGCACGTTGCCGGACGGGACGGCGATGGCGGCGGAGCTCGTGGGCGATGACCCGGACACCGACCTGGCGGTGGTGCGGGTGAACGGGCCGGCGCTCATGGCGGCGCCGTTAGGCGAGTCGCGCGCGCTCAAGCCGGGGCAGCTGGTGATCGCGATCGGGAATCCGCTGGGGTTCCAAGCGACGGTGACGGCGGGCGTGGTCAGTGCGTTAGGCCGGACGATGCGGGCGGAATCGGGTCGGCTGATCGACGGGATCATTCAGACAGACGCGGCGCTCAACCCCGGAAATTCGGGCGGACCGTTGGTGAGCTCGCGGGGCGAGGTGATCGGGGTGAACACCGCCGTGATCCAAGGGGCGCAAGGGATCTGCTTTGCGATTCCCATCGATACGGCGCGGTTCGTGATTCCGCGGTTGATTCGGGACGGGCGGGTGCGGCGGAGTTGGTTAGGCGTGGTGGGGCAGACGATTCAGTTGTCGCGGCGGCGGGTAGCGCTCGAGCATCTCGCGGCGGCGGGTGGCGTGTTGGTGACGGGCGTGGAGCATGACAGCCCGGCGGAGCGTGGCGGGTTGCGCCAGGGGGACATCATCATCGGGCTCGCGGGGGAAGTGGTGAGCGGGATCGATGACCTCCAGCGCGTGCTAACGGAACAAAGGATCGGCGAGCGAGCTGATGTCGTGGTGCTTAGGGAGGGGCGCAGACTGACCGTTGATGTAGTCCCAAGCGACACCCGACGTTAGCGTTTCGCAGTCCCTAGCCTCTAACGCATTTAGTGCCTAACCACACAATACCCGCTAGGAAATCGCTGCACAGCCGGGCGAATTTAGTATATTGACGTTGCGTTAGGCAAATGGGATGACGCGACTCCAACGGACCAGGCTCATGCGTCAACTGCCGCAGCCCAAGACGCGCGCCCATCTTGCTCCTCAGGTTGGCCCTGAGCCGCAAGATAATCAATCTAGGGAAATTAAGTTGGAACTACACTAGCGAGGGTCGTTGAGGCCGCGGTCATCTCTAGGAACGGACCTTCGTCCGAGAATCCGAGACGGCAATCGAACTAACGTCAGGCAGGTATAGAAGGACAGTTAGGAGCAGGACGGGTGCGAGGTTGACACCGATAGCGAACCGCGGGTACCCTGCGTCCCGCAAGTAGTTGAATGTGGCGGACAGTCCGATGAAGTAGGTGAACCGATTGCCAACGAAATAAATCGACGCCTCGAGCCCGGCCACAAAGCTAAGAGCCAGCGGGCCAGCAGTAATGTGTAACACCTGCAAAGCCTGAGCGACGTAGGAGAGGACCTCTCCCGATTCGCGACGCTTTAGTAGCAAGAAGCCCGCGACGCCCACCAGCCCATACGCACTAGCGATCATCACGATGGACGACCACGGAATAAGGACGCCGCGCGTGTGTGCGATCACCTCATAGGCAGTCCGAAGGCTCCATGAAGCCCCGAGAATTTGAGGCGGCGCGCAAACAGCCGATCGGCGCGGCGCACAAATTCATCGTCGACGAGGAGTTCCAGAAACTCGAGGTGCGCGAGCGGGGCGGCTTCGGCTTGTGCGACGCGCCCGGGTAAGGGCTCGACCATGCCGGAGAGCCGGAGATGGCGCAGGCGCGTGGTGAGTGGGACGGTCATCGTAGGAAGTCCTCCAAGGTGTACTGGGTCATGGGACGAATGGCCGGGTCGTCGGCGCGGAGCACCGGCGCGGCGGACCGGGGCACCGCTTCCGTTAGGCGGCGAATCGTGCGATACCGAAACTGCTGCTGCGTGTGGGCGATCGTCACCGCGGCGAGGAGGCGCTCGCGCGGTACGCGCCGGGTGAGCTGCAGCACGCCTTGAATCAGCCGGATCGCGCGGACGCCGCGGGCGGCGAGCGCCGCATCGGCCCACTGCCGAAGTGCGGGACCGACGTGCTCGCACTGGCCGAGCAAGCGATGCACGAAGGCCTGTTGTCGCGTCGACGCCTCGCGGTCCGTGTGCTGGGGCGCATAGGTGCCCGGCGACACCAGGCGATGGACCGCGGCGAGCGTGTCGGCGTGGAAGACGCGCACGAGCCGCGCATCCCACTGCACGCGCACGCGCTGGCCTAACAGCGCGAGCGGGACGGGATAGAACGCGCCGGCGACTTCGACGTGGCCATCCTCGTGCACGGTGCGCTCGCCAGCGCTGAAGAACGGGAACGATGCGGCGGCGAGCGGGCGGAGCGCTTTCTGCTCGGTCTCGACAAAGTGCGTCCACACCTGGCGCCGCGTGGTGCCGTGGATGCGCAGGCGGGCGACGGTGCGATTCCAGTGGCGCAACCACGCATTGTGGGCGTCGAGACTGTCGAAGCGGCGCCCCTTGAGGGCATTGTCTTTGACGTAGCCGCCACTTCGCTCCTGCTTGCCGTTTTCTTGCGGGTGGCGCGGCTGGGTCGGGAGCGGCGTGAAGCCCCAGTGTTTCGCGAATGCGAGGTAGACCTCGTTGCTATCCGGATCGTAGAGACACGCGCGGACGACGGCCGCTTTGAGATTGTCGAGGCGGATGACGAGTGCGACGCCGCCCAGATCGCGGAAGGCGCGTTCGTGCAGGCGCAGGAATGTCTCGAGGCGCTGATCCCACGCGGGCTCCTCGTAGCCATGGCGCGAGTGAGCGAGCGTCATGCGAAACACCCACGGGCGACGCCACTCGCCGGTCTCCGTATGGAGCGTGGGCGCGCCGCGAAAGAAGTCCACTTGCGCTTCCGCGCCGGGCGCACAGTGAAAGACGCCGACGGCGCGTCGCCGCACCGCGATTGTGCGGACGAATCGCTTCACCGATTCGTAGCTGGCGGCGTAGCCAAACTCCTCGACCAGGTCTTGCCAGATGCGCTGGAGGCTCAGGCCCGCATCGAGTTTCTCGGTGATCGCGGTGCGATACGCGGCGGCCACGGATCGCGATCGTTTGGCGGTGAGCCGGGGAACACTATGGCCGGGTTTCGATCCGAGCCGGCGAACACGGTGGCCGCATTTGGATCGTCGAGCGCGAGCGACGCTGCTTGAGCGGGCGGCTCCGGCGACGCAGAGCCGGGGAACACTTTGGCCGCCTTTGCCAGGCGGGCGCGATCGTATCGGCCGACCGTCTCGCGGCGTACGCCGGTCTCCGCCTGGATGCGGCGATAGCTCCAGCCCAGCTCGAGCAACGCGATAACGTGGTGCTGCTTCGGCATCTTCAGGTAGTTGGGCATCGGCTGGCTTGAGAGAGAAGTCCCTCAAGTTTGCCGCTGCGTCGCTACCCGCGGTGGCCGCTTTTCACCCGTTCCGGCGTGGCCGCATTTGAGTGTTCGCTAACAGTCTGGGTTCGTGTTCACGCCGGACGGGTTTGTGCTCACGAACTCACACGTGGTGCACGGGGCCCAGTCGATCCGGTGCACGACGGCTGACGGGAGTGCGATGGCGGCGGAGCTCGTGGGGGATGATCCGGATACCGATTTGGCCGTGGTGCGGGTGAACGGGCCGACGCTCATGGCGGCGCCGTTAGGCGAGTCGCGCCCGCTCAAGCCGGGCAGCTCGTGATCGCGATCGGGAATCCGCTGGGGTTTCAGCCGACGGTGACGGCGGGCGTGGTCAGTGCGTTAGGCCGGACGATGCGGGCGGAGTCGGGGCGGCTGATCGACGGGATCATCCAGACCGATGCTGCACTGAATCCGGGGAATTCCGGCGGACCGTTGGTGAGCTCGCGGGGCGAGGTGATCGGGGTGAACACCGCCGTGATCCAAGGGGCGCAAGGGATTTGCTTTGCGATTCCCATCGACACGGCGCGGTTCGTGATTCCGCGGTTGATTCGGGACGGGCGGGTGCGGCGGAGTTGGTTAGGCGTGGTGGGGCAGACGATTCAGTTGTCGAGGCGGCGGGTGGCGCTCGAGCATCTGGCGGCGGCGGGTGGCGCGTTGGTGACGGGCGTGGAGCGTGACAGCCCGGCGGAGCGCGGCGGGTTGCGCCAGGGGGACATCATCATTGGTCTCGCGGGGGACGTGGTGAGCGGGATCGATGATCTGCAGCGCGTCCTAACGGAAAACGGAATAGGGAAACGCGTAGACGCGGTAGTATTGCGCGAGGGACAGAGGGTCACCGTGGGCCTGGTGCCCGATGAGGCTAGGTGAACCCGGCAATCGCCATCTTATCTCGCTCCTTACTGAGCGCTCGCGGCTGCTGCGTTCGCCGGCGCTATGCGAGCAGGATCGAAGGTCGCCTACTGCATCGATATGGATTCCGCGGTTGAGAGAAGGCAAACATCATTCATTGAACCGCTGGTCAGTCAACTTTCGCCTAACCTCGCCAGAAACGCAGCGAAGGTCGAATCACGGACCTCAATTTCGTCAACCTTCAGCCCTATGAACGGCAACGTGACGACCTCCGGAGGCTGGCTACGGAAGTCAAAACCAAATGCGGTGTCGGCACCGTCAGAACCGAAGAGCAAGAGTCCAGGCGCAAGCTTGCGCACATCATAGCCCTCGTTGTCCCTGACGAGATCCTCAGCCGCCCAGAGCTTGATGTAAGCCCAGGTGCCCATGGGCCCCTCGGCTCCATTGGAGTAGGCCAGAAAGTCTACATAATCTGGGGGAAGAATAACGTCCAAATCGGCGCCGACAGCCGCGACAGTGGCGCGATCGGCGCCGGGATTATGATCAAGTGTTGCCGTGAGTTTAGAGAAATCCGTGGCGTTGTTCACTGCATCCCCGTAGCTAGGGGGTGTGGACGCACCAGTGAATCGTTCGTTAGGCGAGCGGCGGCCTCGAACCCCGCGTGTCGCCTCGCGATTCGAGGGCCGGGGCCGGCGGCCATTTCATTTCGCCGCGAGATAGAAGAGCACCTGCTCGGTCTTGTTGCGTTTGTCGTCGCCCACGAGATACAGAGATGCAAGTCTGATTGCTCGACACACCAGGCTAAGAAGTCAGAAACTGGCCGGATTCTCCATCGACCGGCAGGGGATGAGTGAGCACGCTCCCCTCGCCTTCATCCTCGTCAGAACTCTCCTCGGTCTCGGGATACGCGTCAGGATCTCCAACCTCCCATGCTTTCACCAGCTTCGCAGCCACTAGCTCATCCAAAAGCTTGCTAGCCTGCAAACGCTAAGCAGATCGCTGATGAACATGGAACGCTACGAGTCTAGGATCTAAGAACGTTGCTGGCCCGACGAGGAGATCACGCTGCCTTGCACGAGGTAGTACGTGATCCAAATATACGTTGCTTGCTCGCGCCTCTGCCGGAACGACGAAACGTAAGGTTGCTCCTGGTGAGGTAGCCAGAACTTGAGAGTAGCGCAGGTTAGACCCATCTTCGGGAGGACTAACGGCAGCAACCCGGCTTCCGAGCGAGATACCGTAAACCCATACCGGAACGTTTAACACACGGTAGCGATCGGGCCCCTCGCGCTCGACCCAAAGTAGCTCCTCGCGCTTCTCCGGAGCGCTAAACAACATCTGATGCCACGTCTTAGACGAATCAGTCATGGCGTGCTTGGAGACGGCGGTCGTTTAGGAGTCTTGGGTTTGCCTTTACGCGGATCGGGCTTTGGCCTGTTGCCAAACTTGCGATTGCATTTCCGGCACTAGATGCGGTCACTTGATCCCAGCGGAACTGACGCTCCAAGGCAACAGACCCGCTACCGACCTTGCGTGAGAGTTGGGCGAGCTGGCCAAACGCATCGTACCCGTACGACAGTGTAACATTTCCCCTCGTTACAGAGTTCAGATGGTCGTTCGCCGACCACTCCAATGTCGTCGTAGATCCGGCAGGCAAGTGCGGTAAAGGCGTCTCACTCATATTGGCAGAGAGGGTCACTGCTCAGGCCCAGCTTTCGTCTGTCGATCTATCCTGCATGTTGCGCCGAGCCCCTGTATTGCCCTCGCCAGCGCGCTCACATCCTGGTCTAACGGAATGTCGAGCGAGACTTCCCGACCGTCAAGTAAATCATCGACAACTTGCTTAGAGGTTTTGAGCGAGAGGCCCAATTCCGCTTGCAAAAACTTAGTAAGCGAAATCTTCTGCATACCCTCTCGCCAGCCCGTAAGTCTTAGTTTGGTCATGGCTTGGGCACATCCACCGTTATTGGCCGCGGGATTTGACCCTTGTGAAGGCCGGTTGTACGCCTCGCACCTCTGATAATAACTCGCGTGGCACCCTGTTGCCGTCCGAACTGCTGAACCACCGATCGCATCTCTGATTGGCTGGATGCTCCCCGACCAACGCCCCCGATGTGTGCGCGATCGAGAGTGACGACGTCTCCCTCGCGAGACATATTACCCATTAGGGTGATCGGCCCATTAGCTCCCTCGGCTTCGACTGTCGCAATACCCTCCTCGACTGTCACGTTTACCTTGAGAGCAGCTTCCTCAGCCGCTTTCGCCTCGATGGCGCCAGCATCTTCTGCGGCGGTGGCATCCGATGCCGCGGCATTGCCAGCGCCGGCATCCGCAGCCGGATCTATCATCAGCAACGGCATCATTGCTAACGTGTGCAACGCATCACTCCCGCCTTCCCATTTATACCAAGCCTTGATTTTTTCCCATGTCGTCATCTCCGGGCCGGCGGCATCTGACTGATCACAATTTCCTTCAACCTTACACGTCAATCCGAAGGGGTCGCTAAAATCAGCTGGGTCGCCGCTCGCGAAACCATAGGAGTTCAATCCCCCAGCAAGCCCCAACGGATCCTCCTGCGTGAAGCGTCCGGCCACAGGGTCGTAGTAACGGTTCCGCATGTACTGCGTGCCGGCGTCTGTCATCGACATCGATGTGAGTGACCCGAACCAACTCGGGGCCTCCATCGGAGCGACGTACCGCCGGTAGGCGCTACTATTTCGAGCGGGCCAGAGAATACTCGCCGTGCTGTTGTGATAGGTAAACGTCGCGCTGCGATTAAAGAACAGTCCGCCATCGTCTGGCACGCCTCTCCAACTGTACATCGGATAGAGACTGATGGTCGGAAACGGAACGGTGTCCTGGCCGAACATGAAGCGACTGATGAGAACCGGTTGATCCATCCCCTCGACGTGCAGGTACCACACGCGACCGTAAAAGGGTAGGTAGCCTTTCGGCAAACTGTCCGGGGGCAGTCCGCACTGGTGCGGAAGTGCGCAGCCACACTGGCATACGTGAGCGTACCAGGCCGTGTCGACTTCGAGGGAATCGCCTTGAACTGCATCGCCGCCGGGATAGTGGATCTCCCATGAGACTTGATTTCCATCCCACACGAAGCGCGTGATCGTGCCATCGGCGATGCCGGAGGAATCTCGGCGCGAGCGCACAAGCACCCGTCGCCCGAGCGCGTCATAGCGAGTCTCTTCGAAGGTACCGAGAGCTTGGGTGTACACGCATGTTGGGCTGCCATTCGAACGCACGTCTGACACCGCAAGGTGTTGATCGGCGGCGTAGTAATTGGCGGTTGTACGAGTGACGAGTCCGCCGTTGCAACCATCTCGCCCTGGATAGGAAGCCTGCTGCATCTCGAGCAGGATGTTGCCTGCGGCGTCGTACACGACTGAGTCGATCTCGGCGCCGGAGCCTTCGGCGAGAGAGCGGCGCTCGCGACCCGATGACGGGAAGTAGGCATACGTGCCAGGGGTTCCGTATGTCACCCCGGACGAGTTAGACGAAACAGTGGACAGTCGAGCTAGCGGATCGGCCGTCCACGACTCCTGGAGGAATGAGCTTGTTCCGTAGACGCACTTCCCGTTCAGGCGGGC